>DCBP01000085.1 GCA_002314055.1 Prevotella sp. UBA1104 | reverse complement strand
GGGTGCTGAGTAGTTACTATTTCTGACGGAGATTCCCTATTGTTCAATACAGGGTCGTCTGAAGAAGGAAATCCTGAAGAAATAGATTAAAAAAGCAATGACAGTTTCGTCGATAGCCAAAAGGGCTTGTGGGACGAACCGGAAGATGAATGAATGATTTTATAATTATAAGAATTATGACAAGACTTTATAGACTTTTCACTGTTGCAACAGCCATTGCCTTCCCTTGTTTAACAATGGCACAGCAGCAGCCTACTGGACAGGTTCCTTCCGACGGCAACACCTATTATATATATAATGTAGGACAAAGAGCTTTTATTTTAGCCAACGGTAATGCCACGAAACTTGCTTCGAGCGGTAGCCCGGTAACGGTAGCAAAGGCACAGTCTTCCTCCGCAGACAGGGCTGAAGCCACGACAACCAGCAATCTTTTCACAATAAAGACAGAAAATGATTTCCTTACCCTTGCCATGAACAATGCCAGAGGCTTCGGTGAGCCAGAGGAATATTCGCAATGGATATTCACTTCTATTGCTGATAATAAGTCTATCACACCAAATGCCTACCGCATCTCCTGTCGCACGC
This sequence comes from Prevotella sp. UBA1104, assembly GCA_002314055.1. GTDB lineage: Bacteria > Bacteroidota > Bacteroidia > Bacteroidales > Bacteroidaceae > Prevotella. The sequence continues at coordinate 35,794 of DCBP01000085.1, read as the reverse complement.
TTGAGGCAAACGCCATGGCAAACCTTTATTATTCAGAATCAGCACAAGGCATAACGAGCACGTATGGCGGTACTGCCGGATATGCGGATGCAGAATGGCTCTTTATATCTGAAGACGATTACAAGAAGTTTGTCAGCATAATTGAACTCCACGAGACTGCCTCCACATTTACGCCCCCGACCTTGGCAAGCGGCAGCGAAGCAGAGGTACACCTCTACCGCAAGCTCACCTTAGACAGTTGGAACTCCTTCTGCATTCCGTTTGCCGTTGACGGCACACAGCTTAAAGAACAGTTTGGCGATGACATGCAAGTGGGTGAGTATACATCATTCAGCGATGGGAATCTTTGTTTTACGTCAGTTGATAAGATAGAGGCAGGCAAGCCCTATCTGCTGCGCCCCACAAAAGTATGCGAAACCGACGGATACTATACCTTCAGCGGCATTACATCGTTTGCCGATGCCCCATTCCGCCCGTCGTGGGTGGAAGACAAGACAAAGGTGGAAGACTGCAAAATGGAGGCTCATGCCACTTTCGTCCCTTACCCCTCTGCCGAGGCGATGAGGGCAGACAAGGACTATTATTCTCAGCCATGGCTCATGCCGGAGAGCGACAATTACCTGAACCTGAACGGCGAATGGAAATTCAAGTTTACCGCAGACTGGAAAAACTCCGTCTTGCCAAGCAATGACGATTACTATGGCGATGCTGCCAATGTAAGCGGATGGGACAATATCACCGTACCGCTCAACTGGGAGATGGCAGGTTACGACATTCCTATATACTGTAATATCGGATACCAGTTTGAAGATAACCCGCCGTATGTGTCGCCTGTGGCAAACAAGCCATTCGCAAACAATCCCGTAGGTTCATATCGGCGTACGTTCACGTTGGCTTCCGGATTGAAGAGCGACAGCCGAAGGGTAACGCTGCATTTCGACGGAGCGTGCAGCGCCATAGCGGTATGGGTGAACGGCTATTATTCCGGATATTCACAGGGAAGCAACACGGCTGCGGAATTTGATGTAACAAAGTATGTCCGTGAGGGAGAGAACAGCGTTTCCGTTCGCTGCTACCATTGGTCGGACGGTTCATATCTTGAAGGACAGGACATGTGGCGGCTCAGCGGAATCCACCGCGACGTGTATCTTGTGTCTACCCCGGCTGGTCTATGTATATGACCACGAACTATTTGCCTCCGACCTCAACGACGATGCCACAAGCGGAACGCTGAACGTGAGGGTGAAGGTAAGAAACTTCAACTGGCTGACAGAGAACAAAACTGTCAAGGCCATACTCCGTGATGCCGAAGGCAAAGAAATAGCCACAGGCAGTGCCGATTTCAGTACAAACTGGAATAACATGACCGTAGAGGAGACAATCAGCATGGCTGGACTTACCGGGTTAAAGCCATGGTCGACTGAAAATCCATACCTTTACACCGTGGAACTCGTGCAGAGCGACAAGAGCAGCGGAACAGAGGAAATGGCATTCTCCACCAAGTTCGGCTTCCGCCGTGTGGAGACAGTAGACAACAGCTACGTATCTGTCAATGGCAAGCGCGTGTTCTTCAATGGAGTGAACACACAGGACATACATCCGAGTCTTGGGCATGCCATCGATGTGGCAACGATGCTCAAGGATGTGGTGATGATGAAGCAGAGCAATATAAACACCGTCCGCACAAGCCATTATCCGCGTCAGCCTAAGATGTATGCCATGTTCGACTACTATGGACTCTACTGTATGGACGAGGCTGGCATAGAATGCCACAAGGCTTGGAAGGCCAACAAGAACCATCCGTCGGTAGTGTTCTGGTCTACCGGCAACTAATCGTTCTCTCGTTACTCCGCCTTCTGCCAATGTTAACAATGTCGTTGTCGAGACAACAATGGGCGGGCGGAACGGCACGAACACTGCCCGCTATACGATATATCCAGACGGAACAGTTGACATGGAAATAACAACAGACAATACCAAGACTTCTTCCTTATCCTCAGGATTCTCGCTCCGCTCGGGCATAACGATGCAGTTTGCCCCCGGCATGGAACAGGTGGAATACTATGCCAAGGGACCATGAAGCTGCTATTCCGACCGTCAGCGCGGTTCGCTTATGGCAGATACACCACTACAGTAAGCGACATGGCTGAGGAACAGAGCGCGGCACAGAGCCAGAGCGACCATGTGGCATTGCGCGACCTCACACTTTCGGACTCCGACAAGGGTCTGTCGTTGCATATACAGACAGAGGGTATGGTCTCTTTCTCACTGTCACACTACGATGACCAACAGTTCAACTATGCGATACATGCCGACAAAGGGCACCACTCCTACAATCTTACAAAGCAAAGTTATGCCTATGCCCACTTTGATTCATACCAAAGCGGACTCGGCAACGACAGCTGCAACGGAGATATAGTGCTCGACAAATACATGTGTCCACAGGGGAAGCTGTCGTTTAAACTGAGGTTGAAACCAATTCTTAACGCAGCCGATTGATAAAGTAAAGAATATTGATTACCCTCCATTTTCATATCAGATATGGAAAATGGAGGGTTTCCCGTTTTTCATGTCTTGTTGAAGTTTCGTATTTGGCTTATACAAAATAAATCATTTGTGTCCATATCATGCAATTCGTCAACACAATAACAATAAAGAAGCACTATAAATTCTTTATTGCAAACTTGGAAATAATTATTGCAAACTTGAAAATGATTATTCCAAACTTGGAAATAAATATTCCAAACTTTGCAATAAACTTATTAAAGACCATAAATATGTTTTTTTCCATCCCAACACTTATAAAAGAAAATCAGAAGGCAAAAATTATAAATCAGAAACATCTGTGTCTTGTCATTTTTTCCATAAAAAAGTTTCCATTTTACCCCCCCCGAAGAATTTACTTTAAATAAAGTTAAATACACTACAAATCAACAAGTTATAAGACTATTACCGGAAGAATATTCAAGAAATTAACAAAAATTTATTATCTTTGCAACGATAAAGCAATGTAACGATTGTTATGGGTACACAGACAAGTGTGGCAGCGGTCACAATACATTAATGCAAAAATGCAATTATCGTATTTACAATTTTCATGTAATAGTATATTTAAAATAAAATGTAAAAATCAGTAGTATGGTAATATTTGGTTCTTTTAAGCGTATTGTTTTTTCATTTGCGGCAACGGTTCTTGTCGTAGATTTGAATGCTGCGCCCTTGCGCTTGACATCGGCAAGCGGAGATGATGACGACAGGGATTTGTCGTCATTGCCCGAAAAGATAGGCGAACTAAAGGGAGTGGACATAAACAATGTCTCGGCGGTATCTATTGCCACCACGGGATGCCCAACAACGGCATCAACCTCAACGCAGCAGTTAGACCTGATGGACAGAATTTTCCTTATTTACAACATAGGAACGCAGAAGTTTCTCTCAGCCGGAAGCTGGTGGGGAAACCATGCCGCGCTTGGCGACACGCCGAAACTATTCTGGCTACAGCGCAGAAATGAGGTGAAGGTGAGCCACTCTTCGGAAATCCGTTATCCCGACGACGGCAAACCATTCATATTGACGACAAATGCCAGCGACATGTCGTCCTTGCTCACGAATGTGAATGCCGCCATCACGAACGAGAAATCAGGTGTTACGAAATTGTCTTCCCTGCAAATAGGCAGTATGGAGGGACACGGACGCAGCCATGCAACATACGAGAGCATAAAACTTATACGCACCGCCAGCGACGGAACGACAACAGAAAACGTTCTAAAGGAAAACTACAGTCCAAACGGGGCAAAGTTCCAAGTCGATACTACAGACTTTGACGCCAATACCGACAAGATAGTAGTAACGGTAGATATGGAAAACTGTTTTGACAATTATGACGGAGCTGTAGCATCAAAAGATAACAAAGCGGAGGGTATAATATCGTTCGGCAATGCCATTGATACGTGGTTATACGACTCAAAAGACACTAACAAGGGTACAGGAAAATATAATATCCACATTTATTATAGTCAGACGAAACACTCGCTGGAAGTAGACTATGTTGATGCCGATGCACGCTACGGAGGCGACGACAACAACGGCAAATCGCGCAGCACCATCAGGAACATTCGCGGCAGGGCAACAATCACTTTTTCAAAAGACGGAATCTCCGTTACGGAGTTGTCTCCTATCACATGCGAAGTGCCATACGTTGCCGACAAGGCCGGCGACATCGTAAATTTCAAATACAACTCTGACGGAACCATATATATAGGCAACGACAACAAATATGTTGTCGACGAGAGCGGCAACGGAAAGCCTTTTGCCACTACATTCAACAGTTATGTGTATGCCGAGAAAGACAAAGAGAATACAGATGTGCAGACATGGTTCCTCTCTTCAAGGATAAAGAGCACTACAGAGGCAAAGAGCGAAGAAGGAAAATATCTCGGTTTCTCAGAACTGAACACCAGTGTGGAAAGCAATCTTGGCGGTGCTGCCGGTATCGTGGGCTGCTTCGTTGACCGCGGAGTATCTGATGCTGATACACACCGCGAGATGGCGCAGTGGACATTCACTCCTGTAACGGTAGACGGAGAAACTGGCAACATATTCCAGATGACGCAATATTTGTCCTATAACGAAGACGGAAATCCGACAACAGACAAGGGTAGCGACGGACACTCCGTGAGAAACAGGTTCTATCTGCAGGCAACTAACGGCTATGTTACGGGGCGCAACGAGTTTAAGGGCAAAGACGACACTCGTTTCTATCATATGGCAGACGAAAACGGAGACGGCAAAATCAACGATGAATACAATATGGCGGAGCTGTCGACGGAACTTGACACTGCGAAGCCAAAGAATGCTATGTGGAAGATTGTTTCTCTCAACGAATACCTCGACCTTATCGGCGGCGTGAAGAGCGAAATGGCTAATCCCGTAGAGCTTACATATCTGATGAGCGATCCGTCGTTCTCAAGAGAGAGCGGTGCGCTGGAGAGATGGAAAATCGACGACGGACTTTCTTCTACATCAACTTTGGAGAAAGACGCGAAGCTGAAAATCGGTTATGACGGATACTACAAGACATCGCCTACACAACAGGACTATCTATACAAAACTGCCGACACGGGCAACAGCAGCGACTACAACGGCAACGACAAAATGAAGATAACCCATTCGCAGTACATGAGTGCTAAGATTGGCAACGGCGGACGCGGACGTATGTATCAGGACATTGCCGTATATTATCCGGGATGGTATTCAGTACGCTGCCAGGGCATGTCTAACGTGGATGCCAAGCTCTTCGTGCAGCGAGTGAGCGGTATCGACGGCGAGAAGGTATCGGAGCCTATCGTGAAAGATCTTGTGAAGGTTACGAATACCGACATCAACAACCTGACCATGTCGAAAAAAGCCCTATGGCCTTACGACTACGGCATGCCACAATACAATGCTGCCGTGGCAATGAACGATGATGCTCTGACCGAAGCCGACAAAACGAAGACAGTTGACAAATACCGCAATTATGTACTGATATATATAGATAAGGTGAACGGAGCGGAAATAAGCCGTCTGAATCCTGTTTACCTGCGCTTCGGCATAGATGTGAAAAACGGCGATACGAACGTGGCGGAAACCGACGAGTTCACCGTGTTCGACAATTTCCACTTGCTCTTCGGCGGAAAGAGCGATATCCCGAACCTTGTGCTCAACGAGGATTTCACAAGCATGGATTATCTCGACCAGACGATACACACCTACGAGAACAAGCCGATGCACCTCTACCGTACATTCACACACGACAAGTGGAATACCCTGATGCTGCCCGTGTCGCTCACGAAGAAGCAGTTCAACGAAACATTCGGAAGTGAGGCAAAACTCGCAGAGTTGTATGAACTGACCTCAACGAGCGTGCGCTTCACTTACGTTGAACCGGAGAATGACGACGATATTATGCTCGAGGCTTACAAGCCTTACATCATAAAACCTGTTGACACGGGAGCCGCAAGCACCGAATACGAGGCGCAACTTGCGAAGAGAAGCAATCCGAGCGAGTTCGTTACCGTGAAGTGTCCCGAAAACCATTATCTCGTAAACGACGTAACGTTGAAACCGAAAGAGGAAGAAGGAACGACAACAAAGTATTACGACTTCTCGACAGGCGATGAATACAAGGCAATCATCAACGGCACGACATACGACTATACCATCGACGCCAATAGTTCAACGCCTTCAGGCTCAGACCTCGGCACGCTCCACTGCTATGCCACACTCTGCAAGACCTTCGAAAGCGTAACGGAGGGCGGCAACAGCTACGGCTACAAGATTATCGATGGCAGACCAACGCTCCGCAGCAGCAATGCCTATATCATGAAGGGCGGAACGATGTATAAAGTACCGGAGATGGAGAACGGCTACGGACTGAAGGCTTTCCGTTGCTGGTTCCAGTATGACGAACCGCAAAGCTCCGTCGGCCAGCAAGACGTAAAGCTGATTATCAACGGTATCAGCGATTCCGAGACGTCTATCGACTCCATAGCAGAGGCTGACGGCATTAGCACCATTGCCAAGTATGCCGACGGCATATATACCATCGGCGGACAGAAAATTGCCTGTGGAACATCGGCAGACAGTCTGCCAAGCGGAATGTATATAGTAAACGGAAAGAAATTTATAAAAAGGTAAATGTCTGGAGATTTTGGAGGCCTCCAGACCTTCCGATAACTCCAAATTCTACAAAAATCCGGATTTTAAAAGAACTCCGACAAAAAAAGCAAAAAAGATGAAAAGGAAAGAATATATAACTCCATGTGTAGCCATAGTAACATTGGACAGTGAAATTATGGGGCCAACATTTGTTACCTGTTCTGTTGGAAATGTAAAATTCAACGGTGAACAGAAACAGTTTATAAGCGACGAGAGTTTCCAGATAGTAACCGACAAGAAATACGCCACGGAAGACGACCGCAAGTTCTGGGACGACTGGGACAACGGAGCGGATTGACAACAGCTACTATAGATTTTCCCCTCCCCACCTTCACTTAAAGTAGAGGTCGGGAGGGGAAAAACTATATCATAAACACAAAAAAAACTATTAAGCCTTTGTTTTTTACATTTAAAAGTGTTACTTTCGCAAAATATTCAGATTCAGTATTTTAAGATAAAAAACAAAGGAAATAGATTTTCATGATTGATTTTGAACAATGCTACATCGACTTGATACGATGTTCGGGTAGCTGCTATCTGGTAGTGTTCCTGCTACTGCTATGCTACAAGACCCCAAAGAGTAAAGTATATCGACCTTACCGCATTTCAAAGAACCTGCTTGCCCTTGCTTTCCTGAACATGTCGCTGACGGATTTCCTGTGGTTGGCATTGTTCTCGGGCGACTGGAATCACCCTGGCTATGTAGTGATGGCAATAGACATTATACTCTTTTTCCTTACCGCAGTACTTGTAAGTCATGTGTTCTGCAATTTGATAGAAAAAGACTATATCAACCGTCGGCATATCTTGCGCGACGCTTCGCTATGGCTACTTGCATCATTCTGTGCACTTGCTGCCCAGCCTGACTCTATGGCTCCATACCGTTCAATTTTATTTGGAGTATCACTGTTGCTGCTGGTAGGCTTCTTCGTATATTTCATTTATTACTTCCAACAATTGCTCATAAAGAAGAAAAAGACCTACTATGATTATTTTGCCTACGACGTTATGCGTTTCTCTACATGGATGAACACAAGTATATTGTTTGCCATAATATCCGGCCTGTTCGCAGTCGTTACAATCTTCACCGGGATAGTAGTAAACTGGCTGTATCAGTTCTATGTCATGTGCTTTAACATGTATATCGCCATAAACTTCATCAACTTTGTAGAGAAGTTTGGCGAAATGGGGGTAGCCGACTCTGAAATTGACTCCGTTCGCATCGACAACAACGATAAAGTTCCTGCATCCGAAGGATACATGACTCAGCTCCAGCCAAAGGTGGATGGATGGATAAAATCGCGGAAATATGTGGATGAGCAGTTCACTATCGACGAGATAGCCTCGGCGCTCGCCACAAACAAGTATTATCTTTCTCGCTATATAAACCAGAAATACGGTATGAATTTCAGTCTCTGGATAACGACGCTCCGCATTGGCGAGGCAAAACGCATGATATCAGAGTCGCCGCTGTTGAAAATGGAGACAATAGCGACACGGTCCGGATTCTCTTCGGCATCGTATTTCTCAAAGGCTTTTTCTAAAGTAGAGGGGATTTCTCCGGCACAGTGGCGCAAGGAAAATACTTAGATTCTGTAATACATTTGCTGTAGAAGAGTGAAATAACATGCATTTTGCATTATTTTACACGCATTTTTCTTATATTACAAATGTAAAAACAGCAATTATCTGATGTTGCATCGGTAGCTTACGACAAGTTTATACCTTTGCACCGTCAAATCGTATTTGTCTACAATATAACAATACTGAATCTGAAATGACAAAACAGTTGTGAAACTGGAACTGGGTACAACAAACAAGAATACGGTTTGTATGCTAACTAAAAATAGCGTAATAAAAACGGCATGCTTCAATCAGCATTGCCGTTTTTTTATAATGTGTCAATACATTTCTTTTCTGCGATTTTGTTAAATCAAAAAAATAAACTATTTTTGTCAGAAATACAAAATACATGATTATAAAATACGCTTTAAATATATTGCTGCTTTTGCTTGCAGGAATCAGCACACTGCTTGCTGAACCTATGGCACGCACTGAATATACACGAAACAACACTCCCAGAAGGAGCATTGGCGTGTTATTCGCCAAAGGCAAACATATAGAGAGCGAAAAGCAATATTCCAAAGCACTTTATTACTTCAATGCTACAGCCGCAAGGTATACAGATAACCTGAACAAAGCCGATAAGGAAAAATGTGCCAAGGCTCTCTGCAAATCCGGAGACATATACTACAAGAACAGACAATACGCGGCTGCAATGAATCAGTATATTGGAGGACTTAGAATTGGAGAGCTGAATTCCCTCTACCTCGTTACAGGGCAGATTTACACTGGGATAGGCAACCTGTACAGCTCGCACGGAGATTACGATATGGGGATAAGATATTACAAACACGCACTGTCATTAGTGGAAAAAGAAGACAATAAGCATGTCAAGAATAATATCCTTAACAATCTCATTGGCGCTTTGTGTCTTACCGGAAAGGGAGACGAAGGCAAGAAATACCTGCATATATTGAAAAAGAACACGGAGAATAGCCAAGAATATAAGTTCAACATGTTGATGTGCAACGGTATAATAGCTCTGTGTACGGGAGATACTCTTCAAGCCATATCCTACTATTCAAAAGCCCTATTGCATGCTAAAGCGCATAATCTAAACACACAGACCGAGAGCGCAAACTCCTGTCTTGCACAAATATATATAGACTTAAAACAACCAGATCAAGCCATCGCCTTTCTGCTTGAGAACAAGAGTATTGCCGAGCGAACGAAACAAGGAGATTTACTTGAAGAAACAATGCGAAACCTCTCTTCTGCATATTTCATGAGCCATAATCGCACTAAAGCCATGGCATGCAAGACACGTTCGGTTGAGCTGTATGACTCACTATACAACAATGCGGAATTCAATTCCCTGAAAAATACGATGTTCCTTTACGAGGCAAACAAGAGCGAAAAAGCCATCCGCTCCCTGAAAAAGGAGAAACAAGACCGCGACGAACTAATAACATTACAGAGGGGGTGGATTATTACACTTGTTGTTGCTTTCATTGTCTTCCTGATTATGCTTGCCGTGGTTTACAAACAAAAGAAGCAACTCTATAATACATACCGCGAACTCTATTTAAAAAACATGCAAGTTCTGAACGGCAAGCAGTCGGATGAAACTGGTAAACTCTTGACGAAAGACCGGCGGACGACAATTCTTGAAGAGGTGCAAAAGGTTATGGTTAATGCCGATGAAATATGCGACAGCAATTTCAATATCGACCGCCTTGCCTCACTTGTCGGCTCCAACTCACGTTACGTCTCGGAAGCCATTAACGAAGAGTACGGCAAGAATTTCCGTTCGTTTCTAAACGAGTACCGCATAAAGGAAGCCATGCGCAGACTTGCCGACACTGAAAAATACGGCAGTTTTACGATAAAGGCTATATCTGAAAGCGTAGGTTACAAGTCGCAGGCCAACTTCATATCCGTATTTACAAAAGTTACGGGAATGAAGCCGTCAATCTATCAAAAACTATCGAAAGAATAGATTTTAATTGCATTTTACACCATTACCGTTACTATTTCGTGAATTAGTAACCAAAAATTACACTTTTATATATATTGGAAACAATGTATTCGTAAATTTGCCGCATCACAAATCACAATACTTAAACATTTAAGCTTATGGAAAATAAATTTTACATGCAGAAAACGGCTGTACGCATGCGCAGTATAACAGCGACGCTGATGTTTGGACTTGCACCTGTTGCTGCTATATCCCAGACAACAGCACCTTCTGTTCCGGCAAATTTCAGTGCCGATGCAGATTACAACAAGGTGGTTCTGAAATGGGAAAACCCGGTAAAGACAGAGGTTCTTCTCTCGGAAGACTTCGAAGGCGACAAGTTCCCGGCTGAAGGGTGGAGCCAGAAAACGACCAACACGGATTATTTCATGAATACTTGGTTCAACTTCCCGACCGCGGAAATGGAAGAAGAAGGAGTAAGCGACGACGACAGGAAAATGTTTGTGCATGGAGGAAAGAAAAGCGCACTTGTCTATCAGGACATGAATGCGCCACACGAAGACGGTTCTTCAGCCGCACAAGACGAGTGGCTGTATATGCCGGCGACTGCAGGAGCGGAATACCTCAGCTTCTATTCATATATAAATCCGATGCTTCTTGAATATGCACAAAACGAAGCTTTCCCAGACCATTATTATGTTGAGGTAAGCCACGACGGCGGTAAGACATGGAAACAAATATGGGATGCACGCACCGGAATGGCCAACGAAGACAAATTCCAAAACATTAAGCTCTATCTTGGCGACCCGGCACAGGGGGCACCAATAGTTGCATTCCATGCCGTAGGCGACACGGGGAACCCTGATACAGGACTGTATTTTGCATGGGCTATCGACGATGTTCAGCTTTTAAAGTCAACCGGCAACAGCAACGCTGCCGCACCGGAAGCTTACAATCTGTATCTCGACGGAGACATGCTTGCCGAAAACATCACTGCCACAACCTACACGGATGTAACCGACAAGACTCCAGGCATACATAAATATGCCGTGGAGGCAGTATCCAACACGGCAGGACTGACATCTGAAAAGGCGGAACTGGATGTCAATATCAAAGAGCCGACATTGAATGCACCGACAAATGTAAAACTGTCGTATAAGGAAAGTGAAACAAAAGGAAAATATGACGTTACCATAAGTTGGGATGCGCCGGAAGGCGACCGCAAACCGGTAAACTACTCCGTGTACTGCAACAATGCGCTTGTTGCTGGATATATGGTAGACAGAGAAGTAGAACAAACAGGCAAGCCGAAAGGAGCCTATACTTATCAGGTCGTTGCATGCTACGAATATCCGGAAGGAGAATCGGTGCGCGAGGACGCAGAGGCAAACATTGCTATCGGTACGCGTTTCCCGGCTACTTCGCTTACTGCAACACAAAACGGCAAAAGTTTGGAACTGACATGGAGCGCGCCGAAGAAATCTGAATACACAGTAAAGAACTATGCCGTTTACCGCGGCAACACCAAACTCGGAGAGACAACCGACACGAAGTTTACCGAAAATGATTCACCTGAAGGAATATACGAATATGCCGTAAAGGCAATATACACAGATGACGTATCGACCCTCCCGGCAACAGCAGCAGTAAATAATGGCAGCATCCCGACCTATACACTGCCGTTTAACGAAGATTTTACAGGTGGACTGACTCCAGAGAACTGGCAGATAGAGAAAATCGACGGAAAGATGCAGGACCAGTACCTGTGGCGCTTCGACAATTGGTTTGAACTGCCTGTAACAGGCGGAAACTTCAGCGGGGAATTCGCTTCTCTTGCATCTTCTGTTGCAGGTTATACAAGAGTATGGTCAACACTCGACACGCCACCTTTGGTTCGTGGTGAACTTGCCGATGGGGAGAAGACATTCCTTGAATTCGACCTTGACTACAATGCAACAGGAAAATCGTCAGAGGCAGGAATTTACTACTCCTACGATTGCGAGAGCTGGGCCCCGATAGACATGTTCGAAGGCTATCAAGCTGAATACACAGACGGAGAACTCGTATGCAAGCCAGAACATAAAACGTATGACATAACAGACAAGTTTACCGACTCGACGACACCAGTCTATCTCGCATGGAGCTACAAGGCAAAGGTTGCAGGACACATGGCAATCGACAATGTCAAGGTTTACAACGCAACAACACCGACTTCAATCCAGAATGCCGGCAACAATGTTGCATACAGCATTGACGGCAATACTCTTAGCGTGAATGTTGCAGGACGTATCCAGGTTTATTCAGCCGACGGCGTATGTACAGCCGACATTACAGCCACAGGAAATAAAAATGCTAAGGTTACTCTCTCTAAAGGGATTAATGTTGTTATGGTATCCACTGCCGATGGAACAAAGACCTTGAAAATTATCAGATAATTAAAGACACTTGCATTTGAAGTGGCTCCTGCACAGGGATAAAATTCCGTGCAGGAGCCTTTTTCTATTCATACACTTAAATGTTATAAATTATTATAAATTTGTTGATTATGATAATATTTACTAACTTTGCCCCGTATCTGCGAAAATACAAACGTTTTCATTATGCCAAACAAGCGGAACAAAGTTTACTTATGTACTGTCATGGCGAGAAGACGTACATGAATATGAACTAATAACATAAAAGAACAAAGAAACAAAATGGAACAAGTATTCAGTTACATTATCAGTTTAGGAGCAAGCGTTATGATGCCGATTATCTTCACCGTCATCGGACTGTGCATCGGCATGAAATTCGGAAAAGCCCTGAAGTCGGGACTTTTCGTAGGTGTAGGATTCGTAGGGCTCGGTGTTGTTACAGCCCTGCTTACGACAAATTTCAATGACCCGCTGAAAGGTATCTCCGACATTTACCACTTGCAGCTAAACGTATTCGATATGGGTTGGCCTGCAGCCGCAGCCGTAGCATACAACACCGCCGTGGGCGCACTGATTATCCCTATCTGTCTCGGTGTGAACTTTCTGATGCTTGTAACGAAGACCACACGCACGGTGAATATCGACCTATGGAACTACTGGCACTTTGCCTTTATCGGTGCCGTGGCATACTTCGTGATGGGCGAGAGCCTCCTTTGGGGATATTTCGCAGCCATCGTGTGCTATATCATAACATTGGTATGCGCCGACCTGACGGCAGAGCGATTCCAGAAATACTATGACCTTGAGGGAATATCCATTCCGCAGCCGTTCTGCCAGAGCTTCATGCCGTTTGCAATCGTCATAGACAAGGTGCTGAACCTCATTCCGGGATTCTCTAAGCTCGATATCGATGCCGAGGGACTGAAAAAGAAATTCGGTGTTCTCGGCGAACCGCTCGTTCTCGGAGTAATCGTAGGAATGCTTATCGGTTGGGCAGCACAGCTCGACATAAAGAAAATCCTGTTCCTCGGTGTTACCATGGGAGCCGTTATGGAACTCATTCCCCGTATCACCTCGCTCTTTATCGAGGGACTGAAACCAATCTCAGAGAAGACACAGGAGCTGGTAAAGAAGAAATTCAACGGCAAGAAGGTGCATATCGGCATGAGTCCGGCACTCGTTATCGGACATCCGACGACACTCGTCGTTTCTATCATCCTTATCCCCGTAATCCTCGCTCTGGCAGTATTCCTGCCCGGCAACCAGTTCTTGCCGCTCGCTTCACTTGCCGGAATGTTCTATCTCTTCCCTATGGTGTTGCCGTTTACAAAGGGTAATGTGGTGAAGACCCTCATCGTAGGACTCATAGCCCTCATCATCGGTCTGTATTTCGTTACCGATATGGCACCCGACTTCACCATGGCAGCCCAGCACGTGTTTGAGGCAACAGGCGACAAGGCAGCCGAGATACCACAAGGTTTCTCAGGCGGAGCCCTCGACTTTGCATCATCCCTCATCGGATGGCTCATCTACTGCGGCGTGAAGCTCGAGTATGTAGGTATGGGAGTTCTTGCCATCATCACCCTCGCCCTGATGTTTATCAACAACAGAAGAATCGTGAAGGAGGATAGAATGGCAAATGCCATAAAGAAAGAGCAGAATGACTAAGGAGGAGAAAGAACGAGTAAGGAAGGAGAAAATTGCCTCTTTCTTCTTTGACTTAGGGAAACTTACATTTGCAGCGTCTGCATTGGGCGGTTTAACACCCTTGCTGGCAAAGAACAGTTTTCTCGATTGGTTGGGAGTTATTTTGGGAGTTATAGTAACTGTAATATTTGCAGGTATCGGAAACAAGTTTTTAAAGTGATGTATATAAGTGGTTTAAGTTTTTTATTTATTCTCTGCATCATATTTGGCGGAGGATTCCTTCTGTGGCTAAATACCCCCAAGGGTAAGAAATGGTTAAATGGTTAAACAGCTAAGTGTATAACTATACAGTAAATATAATAATGAAAAAGATAATCTTATCAGTAGCCATCATGGCTACAGCTCTGTGTGCCAACGCACAGACAGACTACAAAATCCAGACGGCTTGCAATCCTCAGGATGTAAAGACCTACGATACCAACCGTCTGCGCAGTGCTTTCACCATGGAGAAGGTTATGGAGGCAAACAAGATCCATTTCACTTACTCTATGTACGACCGCGTTGTATTCGGCGGTGCGATGCCAGTAGGAACAGTTCTGAAACTTGAGACTATCGACCCTCTGAAGGCTCCATACTTCTGCTACAACCGCGAGCTTGGAATCATCAACACCAGCAAGGGCATAGGTATCGTAACTGTAGACGGCAAGCAGTATGAGCTGCACTTCAAGGATGCCCTCTATGTAGGACGCGGTTCGAAGGACATTACCTTTGCCAGCAAGGATGCACAGAATCCTGCAAAGTTCTACCTTAACTCTACAACAGCCCACAAGGCTTATCCTACACAGATGATTGTATGCAACGATGCAGCACGTGCGAAGAAGCTGAAGTGCTTGAACTCCAACAGTTTCCATGCCGGAAAGATGGAAGAGAGCAACGACCGCGTTATCAACCAGCTCATCGTGAACAACGTTCTTTCTGAGAAGAACGGAGGAAAGGGCGGACCTTGTCAGCTGCAGATGGGACTTACCGAGCTTGCTCCGGGTTCTGTATGGAACACGATGCCGGCTCACACCCACGGACGCCGTGTAGAGGCTTACTATTATTTCAATCTGCCAGAGGGTAACACTATTGCCCATTTCATGGGAGAGCCACAGGAGACCCGTGTGCTTTGGCTGCACAACGAGCAGGCTGTGATGTCGCCGGAATGGAGCGTTCACTGCGCTTCGGCAACAAGCAACTACATGTTTGTATGGGGCATGGGTGGCGAGAACCTTGACTATGGCGATATGGACAAGATTCCGTATGTTGACATGAAGTAAAAAATATTCAGTCTGATTAGGCTAAGATACATGAAAAAAGGAAAGAGGTGGAAAAATTTCATCTCTTTCCTTTTTCTTTTATATAGTTAATGTTTCAAGTTCCGGATTTAATTCGAGCTGCACGATTGGAAAATCACAGTTCAGATTATCAATAAATGATGCTCAATGTAGTAGGTGCGGTGTCTCACCGCACAGCAGCAAGAAAAGTATAACTATTTTAGCCTGAAAATGCTATATCTCATTCTTTGTTGTGCGGTGAGACACCGCACCTACTATGATTTCCAACCATACAGGTTGATTTAATTCTTCTCTTCCTTATAATAGTGGGCATAGTTATAAAACGGCTCCGTTACCACTTCATCGAGCGATTCCCGGAAAACATTTCCGTAAGGGTCGCGGGCGATAATCATGATATCAGAATCGGGATGTTTCGGTTCGTAATAATACAGGTGGTTCATTATGAGATAGCTGTTTTGCTTACTGATGAACCGGAAACTTGTTGCCACCTCATACTTATGGTGGTATCCGGTAGCAAAGGCATCCTGCCCCTTAGAGTCTATGCGCTGCATAGGATGCTCCACTCCGTTTTCCTCGGCGTAGACACGCCAGCGGGAGTCGGCATTAAACACATTAGCTATTATTATATTCTTGCCTCGAGGCAGATTCCAGTCGGCAGCATACGACTCGCCGTTGAAGTCGGTATCTGCACGAAAGAGCGTCATCTGCTTGTGTGCATCCCAGAAAGTTCCCTTATAATAGCAGTTGCGGAGACGTGTGCCGCTAAACGAGTAAACGTAATATCCGTTTGGCGTGCCGCAGATATTTACGTTCGACTGCCATATATTTCCGCATGCAGCGGCATGACAGTGTTCGAGCACGTGGTGTCCCTCGTGTTCAATCTCGTGGTTGATGGCAAAATGCGTATGTCCGCAGAACAGTTCATAGCCGCGGAATTCCATGAGCATGGAGAGCAGTGCAGACAAGCGCGACGAGGCATAATGTCCCTTTTCTCCGGCATTGCCTACAGGAGTGGCAAGATGGAACGGACTGTTGCCGAAGGTCAACGGGATATGATAGCATAGAATTACTTTCTTCGTCTTTGGCGTAAGCGAAAGGTCTTGCTGTAGCCATTTCATCTGGCGGTCTGTGAGTTCGCCCGGAGAATAATACCCTCCCTTCCGAAGGAACTGCACGTTGTTGAAGCAAACATAGTGTTCCTCGCCGCGGTCGAAAGAATAGTCAGTCGGTCCCCAGTTCTCCTCCCACTTATGCAGATATTCGGGGTTGCCATCCTGGTCGTGGTTTCCGATTACAGAAAACAGGCGCATCTCCGATGAACCGAGAGCCTCCCTTATCTGTCGTTCGAGCATAGGATTGTATCCTCCATAATATTGCACGTCGTCGCCCATACTCAGTCCGTAGACCGGAGTACCCTGTGGCAGCGCACGTATCGTCCGCCGTATATCGACCATCGTTTCAGTGGCAAACCTTTCCACATCGCTCATTTCTATGTCGTTGTCGTCGGGAGTGTTATAGTATGGATTAAAGGCATTGGTAACCTGAGGGTCGCCGATAACAATCATCCTGTAGTTCGTTTCCGAACCGCCCGGCAGACGGGTCAGCGTGAAATTGTATCTAAACTTGTTTTTTAAAATCGGCAGGTAGAAATTTGCAGTGCGGTCAGTGGCTGAATGTACCGGTACTTCGCAGTATGAAGGCACGGAATAGAAGACGAAACGCGCCGCGGGGTCGTTTTTCAGCTTATATTCTCCGAGAGAATCCGTAAGCGTACATTCTATGCCGTTGCTAACCATAACGCCAGCAACAGGCTTGCCGTCAGTATCGCGCAGTATTCCGCGGATAAAAGGCATCGTCTTGGGCTGTACGGCAATAGAGTCGGTCGGCTTTTTCTGCATTTTCGGCTTCGGCTTAGCAGTTCGCTTTACTATTGTTGTTCGCTTTTGCCTTGCGGGAGATGCGTCAGCAGCTTTTTTCTGTAGAATCTTCATGGCAAAAGCTACAGCTATGGCGGTGCATGCCAAGGCGACGACAGATATTATGATATACTTTATTTTCATTTACGTAAGTTGTTCTTTTGTTTCTCAATGCAAATTTAAGAAAAATATCGTCTTCTTGTTACTGTTATTAGAATTAATTGATAAAACAGCCTACCCTCACCACCCCTCACACTTACCCTCACACCTTGAAACACCGATAAACAGGGGCTCCAGAGGTTATGTGTGAGGGTGTGAGGGTAAAATGACCGAAAAACATTTTCTTTTGCAACTTACAGCAGTTGCTTATTTCGTAAATACGAAAACAGGAGGCAAAAGCCTATTTCTATAAGCTCTGTCTCCTGCATGATTGTGTTTTAAAAAATATTACTGACCTAATCAGTTTATCTTAGTAATCTTAACCTCGTCCATACTGTCGTTGCCAGTCTTTACGATCTCCACATAAAATTTCTTGTTGCGCTCCTTGAGCATGTCGGCTTTAATTTCAGCCAGGGCATCCTTTACGGCTCTTTCAGAAACCTTGGTACCGTCATCGTTTTTCACTGTTACGCTGCTTGTCTCCTTGGTGCCGTTATAGATGTTGTCGTCGATAAAAACCTCTTTTCCGTCTTTCATCACTTTAACCAAAGAGTATGAAAGGTTGTATGAGAAATGGTATTCGCTCTTCTTAATCTCCGGCGCATCCAGAATTTCGTCGTCGTCGCTGATATATTCCTCTATCTTGCCAGGAGCCTTAAGCAACGGAATCTCCAAAGTCTGCTCAGCCGTAGTACCGTACACACCTTGATAAGTCTTGGTAAATCCGTCACTCTCCAATACCGTTCCGTTTATCGTTACTCGCACGAAGTCGGCAAGGTCTTGCGACATACTGTATTTTGCCACGAGTTTCACGTGGTCTATCTGCATGCTCTTAGACTTGCTGTTGTCATCATCATCACTGCATGCTGAAAGCGACATGCCGAATACTATGGCAAACATTGCCATTAAAATAGTTTTAATCTTCATTTCTGTTTTTGTTTATACCATTTATGACGTGCAAACTTACAAAAAAAATCTGACAATATAATAATTCTTATCGGAAAGTTTAATATTAGAAAACTAAAATTCGACACTTACTTTATAAATTTCTTTCCATTCACTATATATATTCCCTTTGGCAGCGCAGACAGGTTGTTTGCACCGGCAATCCTTTCGCCACTGACAGAATATATGCCGTCGGCAAATCTGTCGATAGTCTGGATGCCGTCGTTTGCAGTGATGTCGCTGATGCTCGTGGCGTCATCCTCAATGCCGTTGATGTTGAGCTTCAGTTGGCTCAGGTCTACAGACTGTCCTGTCGTCGGGTCGGTATATTCAAACCAGCAGCGCAGACCCCTAAGTCCGTAGCCATTCGGCATATCGGGCACCTGATACATCACGTTGTTCTTCATTATGTAGCAGTTGCCGCCCTTCAATGTCGGTCTGCCGTCGATAATGGAGTTCACCCCGTCGGTAGTGGTGTATGTCTTGCACAGAGTGCCGTAGATTGTCATCGTGCCCAGCGTCTCCGTGTCGTTGCTTGTTGCATAAGATGCCACGTAATTGGGATAATTCGAGGATATAGGATAATAGTATTCATC
Source organism: Prevotella sp. UBA1104 (assembly GCA_002314055.1). Lineage (GTDB taxonomy): Bacteria > Bacteroidota > Bacteroidia > Bacteroidales > Bacteroidaceae > Prevotella. The sequence continues at coordinate 16,540 of DCBP01000085.1, read as the reverse complement.
CGTCGTTTCGTTCTTCTGCTTCTTTCCGGAAAGCGTAACGGCACCGAAGTCGAAATGGTTCTCGCCGACCTCCTTACTTACAGTAGAGCCGTCGTTGAGAGTGATATCCACATTATGTTTTGTTGATGACCCCTTCTCTTTGTCGGGCTTTATTATATAAGGTGTATACGCACGCAACAATACGCCATTGGCGTTCGGCTCCTCGTAGGTGAAGAGGATATTCTTGTCGGTAAGGGCATATAGTTTGGCGAGTTTCGTGTTCTCGCCGAAAGCCTCCTTCACCTGAGTCTCCGTGAGCGCCACGGGCAGGATGATAGTGTTCCAGTTGTTGCCGTTTTCGCCCTTCGAGAATGTGCGCTCCAGATGTAGCGGCTGCAGGTCGTAGGTGTATTTTGCCTTCTCGATATAGTCGAGATCAGTCCAATTCTCGCTGAGTACAAGATCTGGCTGCTCATCGACACCGTTGAACAACAGATGGAAATCATCGAATATCGTCATCTCATCCTTTGTACTTACAGTTTTATTCGTCGTGTCGTCGCCCGTCTCATCCTCAAGCAGCGGCACGAGACTTGCCTCCTCTGCCACTTCCACTCCGAAACGCAGCGTTACAGGTTTGTCGTCAGAAGCCTCGCGGATGAAAATCTTTACGCTGTTTTTGTATTTCTCCACATATTTTCCATCGTTAAGGTTCAGGTCGTTAATCTCCAATACAGCGTTGTACATCGGCATCCCGTCGGTGTAAGGCCAGCCGAGTTGATGGGCGCTTGGCTTTTTGAATTTAGCGATATCGTCGTCAGTCAAATTGGTAAGAGTCTTCATCACCGGCTCCGACACCTGATTGTTGTCCACCCTCTGCACAAAGAGTTTTCCGTTGGCATTTGTCATTCCGCCACACTGTATGGTATACCATCCCGGTCTATACACCTTGGCATCCTGATACAACCTGCCTCGTCCGCCGTTGTATATCATTGCACCCAAGGCTCTGCCGTGGTTGCTCAACATATTGTTGAGGGCTGTAGAATTATCGTTATAGGTGTTGGTATATTTTTCATCCTTAGGATTCGTCTTGTAATACGTGTCCAAACCTATTTTCAGAGTTCCTGTATCCTCCAAGCCATCATTCGTCCACTGAGTGAGTCGTGCACTCTCCCTCTCGAAGTTCGGGTCGGCAAGCATAAAGGTAAGGTCCACCTCGCCCTTCATCTGGCTACTCTCCGTATCGAGTAATTTATAATAGTCAGCCATGGAGATAATCTTCCAGTAGGCATTGGCGGCATTGCTGCCAAGCTCGGCAGGAGTGGTGGTGAGCAGTTCCACTCCCGTTAAGGTCTTGATATTCTCTCCGGTAAGGTCGTTATAATAGTTGCCGTTGTTGTCTTTCAGGTTGCTGCTCTTCACATATTCGCTTGTAGCCTGCATAAACATCTGGGTGTCCGTTTCAGCTGTCTTTCTCACGTCTTTGAATCCTTTGCCCTCCGATGCGTCCAGCTCCTGAACATAGTATTCATGTCCCTTGGTGAAGGTGATGGAAAAGGTGTACACTCCCTCTTGCTCGTCCACGGGGCCGATGCTCCACTGTCCTTCCTGCAAATACTTGTTGAGAACCGACCTGTCGGCATAAAGTCCTACGGAGCCGTATTGCGCAGCTCCGCTGTCGTAGGCTGTTCGTGCCAGATAGTTTCCCTCTTTTTCTGCAGCTCCGCTCTTCTGGAAAGCTGATGAGATGAAATACGTCTGTTTGTTTTCCGACTTGCTCTCATAGGCATAGAGATAATCATCATAATCGCCCATGATACCCGATCCGTTCTCCTGGTCAATAACGTAGTATCCATTTTTGTCGATAGTAAAACTGCCGTCGGTGTTCTTGGCAAATCTCACGATGTCGCCAGCCAACTTCTCGTCGTATTTTATTACGGGAATATGCGCTACGGCAAGTTCCGATACTAAATTTCCGTTCACATACAGTCCGTTTTTCGATAGTTTTAGCGTCAATAGCGTTGCCGGGTCAATGCTTTTGATTTTGATTTTTGTACCGTTGTTTATTTTTTTAGAAACATAGTCAATTTCAAGTTCATTGTCGCTAATCCTGTAATATATATGCAGATTGTACGTAGCATCTTCTGCACCCCATGCAGCAATTTTGTTTCCGACAGACAGAATATTCTCTACCACTCCTGTCTTACACGTGCTTAAATCAATTTTAGCCTCAATCGACTGCGTGTTCTGATCGAAGTTAGTAACTTGTTCTGTAAATTTATTGCCCTTAGGAGCATATCCTTCATCGAAAAGGTTTTCAGAAGTCCCGTCTGTGCTGACAAGCCTAACATAATTATATGTAGCATTGCTTCTGCCGTCACCCTGTGCACTTCCAACCTGCAATGAGTTGAGATTGAGGATATTCGACAGATAATTGTCTGTTGTAGTACCTCCCGTGGTAGTATTCTCTGTGAGCGGATACCTCAGATAACAGGTATGCTTTTCCTTAGTGGCGTTCCTTCGCTGTAGCCAAAACAGGTGGGCCACGTCTTTCAGTGTGGCGTGCGTGCCCCAGTATCCGCCGATGTTGAGGAATTTCTTCTGTCCCACGTTGTAGAGCATAAAAATCTTTGAAGCGTCAGTTCGTGGCTGACCGTTGGTGATATAATTCTTAAATGTTTCCGGCGACAGCTTTATGCCCTCCATCTCGTCGAGTTTTTCTGCCACGTGCACGCTAATCTCTGTGTTTTCCTCGTTAGTGTCGTTGTTGTCGTCGGCAAAAGCCGGCATTGCGTGGAGCGAGAACATTGCGCTCGCTGCTGCTATAATCGTATATTGTATCGTGTTCATATTTATATCGGACATAAAAAATGATTTCTTTTCTTTACAAACATAAAGTGACTGGTCGGGAGACCAAGGTAAAAGTCAATCCGCTCCGTTATCCCAATCGTCCCAGAATTCCTTCTGCTCTGTATAATTCATTTTCTCCTCGCTAACCTTGAAAAATTCCTCACTCTTGAAATCTTTTATCGTTGCTGGATTCTTGCCAATAGAACAAGTGTCGAATTGCCTTACAAGCAATTCATCGCCTAATATAAATACATCAATTGAGGGTTTGACGTATTTATCCCTTTTTAAAACCATACCTAAAAATTATATAACTAATTACTAAATTAATATTCCTTCAACACGGAATAGCGCTGTAAAAAACATATCACGTTGCTAAATATATTCCATCAGGCTGCTTACTCTTTTCTGTACTCTTGTAACATAATAAAACTGCCGAGATGCAACTTATCTTTTGCAAAGGTATAAAAAATATCATTACAACTGTATGATTTTACTTCTTTTATATTCTTATTATGAATATATATAGACAAATATCAATGTGTATTACCTCTATATAATCGTTTTTTTATTTAAAATAAATGAATTTATTTTGAAGTGAACGCTATTTAAACTAACTTTGCAGAAAATTCGAGTTTTTATAACCATTTTGCAAAATGACAAAAAGACATAAGAAGACCGGCAGCCGTTATGGACTGCAGGCAGTTACTTTATGTATAAGCACGGCTCTGGTGCTCGTGCTCCTTGGCATGGTCGTATTCTCCGTTCTGTCGGCACAGAACCTTTCTGAATATGTCAAGGAAAACCTTACCGTAACAATGGTGCTCAGCGAAGACATGACCGATCCGGAGGCTAAAGCTCTTACCAACGACCTGCGAAAGCTACAATACGTTAACAGGGTGGAATATATCAGCAAGGAACAGGTCCTGAAGGAACAAACCGCCGCCATGGGAACTGACCCAAGCGAATTTATCGGCACTAACCCTTTTGTCGGGTCTATGGAACTGCAACTTAAATCGCAATATGCCAATACGGACTCGCTGAAATGGATATCTAAGGAACTAAGGAAGAACAGTAAGGTTACTGACATTACTTATCCGCAAGACCTTATGGATAGCGTGAACCAAAACTTACAGCGTATTAATATCGTTCTTATTGTCCTCGCCGTACTGCTTACGTTCGTGTCGTTCTCTCTTATCAACAACACTGTAAGACTGGGCATGTATGCAAGGCGATTCACTATTCATACTATGAAACTGGTGGGAGCATCATGGGGATTCATACGGGGACCGTTCGTAAGAAATGCTGTCGGACTCGGACTGCTCGCCGCCGTACTTGCTGATGCGGCTCTTGCCGGAGGGATTTATGCGCTCTATACCTATGAACCGGATGTGGTGATGGTGCTGACATGGCAGGTGATGGCAATAACGGGGGGAGCCGTCCTGCTGTTCGGTATCCTGATTACTATGTTCTGCGCATGGCTATCGGTTAACAAGTTCCTGAGAATGAAAGCGGGAGACCTTTATAAAATTTAAAAATTGAAAAATTTAAAAATTGAAAAATTTAAAGATTTAAAGATCTGAAGATTGGAAAACCAATAAACGAAAGACAATATAATATTTTATGGATAAAAGAAATTTTGCGTTTGACCGCACTAACTTTATTATGATTGCCGTAAGCATGGTTATCGTAATTATCGGATTTATACTGATGAGCGGAGGAAACTCCGATGCACACACATTCGATCCAGGGATATTTAGCACAATGCGTGTGAAAGTGGCTCCCGTGGTATGCTTCGTGGGCTTCGTTTCGCTGATAGCCGGAATAATGAGAAAGCCGAAAACTGATGAAGCTAACACCGTTATAAACGAAGATAACAAAGCAACTATAGAATAGAATGACAATAATTCAGACAATAATTATTGCAATAGTCGAGGGACTAACCGAGTTTCTACCTGTATCTTCTACAGGACATATGATTATTGCAGAAAACCTCTTGGGGGTTGATGTGAGTGACAAGTTCGTTAATGCCTTTACCGTGATAATACAGTTTGGAGCAATTCTCTCGGTCATATGCCTATACTGGAAAAGATTCTTCTATCCGGAAGCTGCAAAAAACGGGAAACCATACTGGAAGGCCATGTTCGATTTCTACTCTAGACTCGTTGTCGGCGTACTGCCGGCGGTAGTGCTTGGATTGGCTTTCAATGATGCCATCGAGGAAAACCTCGGCAACGTACAGCTCGTGGCATGGATGCTTATCATAGGAGGAGTCTTCATGCTTTTCTGCGACAGACTTTTCAATAAAGGAAGTGAGAAAACAGAACTGACGTACAAAAGAGCTCTCGTAATCGGATTCATACAGTGTATCTCCATGATTCCGGGAGTGTCAAGGTCAATGTCGACTATTGTAGGAGGTATGTCGCAGAAACTGACAAGAAAGGCGGCTGCAGAATTCTCCTTCTTCCTCGCCGTACCTACAATGTTTGGAGCAACTTGTCTTGAAGTATATAAACTGATAAGCCATGGAGGAGGTTCACTACTCACTCAGGGGAATAACCTTGCAATACTTATCCTCGGCTCCGTCGTTGCTTTCATTGTTGCAATCGCGGCTATAAAGTTCTTCATCAACTATGTTACGAAATACGGATTCGCAGCCTTCGGATGGTATCGAATTATCATCGGACTGATAATAATAATATGCTCGCTCTGCGGCATGGACCTGAAAATGACAGACTGACAAACATGGCAATGGATTTCAACGCAGGAGAGATTATCTGCATCGACAAGCCATACCACATGTCGAGCTTCGGGGCATTGGCGCATATACGGTTTCTGATATCAAAGAAACTCGGAGTGAAAAGAATTAAAACGGGGCATGCAGGAACTCTCGACCCTCTTGCTACCGGAGTGCTTATATTATGCACCGGAAAGGCAACAAAACGCATCGAGGAACTACAAGGGCACACAAAGGAATATACGGCAACTCTACAGCTCGGTGCTACGACTCCAAGTTTCGACAAGGAGCATACTGTTGACTTCACCTACCCTACTGCCCACATAACAAAGGAGCTGATAGAAAGGACTCTACCTAAATTCGTGGGGACTATTGAACAAGTGCCGCCAGCATACTCGGCATGCAAGATTAATGGAGACCGAGCATATAAACTGATGAGAAAAGGACAGGATGTGCCGCTGAAAGCAAAGACCCTACAGGTGGACGAAATAGAAATGACCGATTTCGATAAAGAGAAAATGCAGCTGTCGATAAGGGTGGTTTGCGGTAAAGGTACATATATTCGCGCTCTGGCACGCGACATCGGAGAAGCACTCGGCAGCGGAGCTTTCCTGACAGCTCTGAGACGAACGAGAGTAGGAAGCGTGAGGGTGGAAGACTGCGTAACGCTCGATGATTTCCCCGCATGGCTCGACGAGAGAATGTAATTGATAATGTTTATGCATAAAAAGGATACGGCAAAAATAAAGGCATTCAAGAAATGCTTGAATACCGTTCCCCAATTCCTAAATGATACAATATGAAACTATCACAATTCAAATTTAAACTTCCAGAGGAAAGCATCGCCCTGGAGCCTTCATATCACCGTGACGAATGCAAACTGATGGTTCTGCACCGAAAGTCGGGAACTATCGACATGTTTAAAAAGGATGAGAAAGGTAAGGAAATAAAAGATGAAAACGGGAACCCACAGTATATGGACTTCCGTAACGTACTCGACTATTTCGACGAACATGACACTTTTATCTTCAATGATACAAAAGTGTTTCCGGCACGACTGTATGGAACCAAGGAAAAGACGGAAGCTAAAATAGAGGTTTTCCTCCTCAGGGAGCTCAACGAGGAAATGCGCCTGTGGGATGTACTGGTGGAACCGGCACGCAAAATAAGAATTGGAAACAAACTGTTCTTCGACGAGAGTAGCTCGATGGTTGCCGAAGTTATCGACAATACCACAAGCCGCGGAAGAACTCTGCGCTTCCTGTACGACGCTCCTCACGATGAGTTTAAGCGCGACCTCTTTGCCCTCGGCTCTGCTCCGCTGCCACACTATATCGTGGATAAAAGACCGGCAACGGAAGAGGATATGGACAGATTCCAGTGTATCTTCGCAAAAAACGAAGGAGCGGTAACTGCTCCTGCTTCGGGACTGCATTTCAGTCGCGAACTGATGAAGAGAATGGAAATCAAAGGCATTAATTTCGCATTTATCACACTCCACTGCGCATTGGGAAACTTCCACAGCATCGAAGTGGAAGACCTTACCAAGCACAAGATGGATTCCGAACAGATGTTTATCAATGCAGAGGCATGTGAAATTGTAAACAAGACAAAACGCGAAGGTAGACATGTATGCGCCGTTGGCACCAGTGTGCTGAAAGCAACGGAGACGGCTATGGGCACAGACAAAATGCTAAAGGAATATGAGGGATGGACAAATAAATTCATCTTCCCACCGTATGAGTGTGGGCTTGCCGATACAATGATTGCGAACTTCTATCAGCCAATGTCGCCACTTCTCATGTCTACTTGTGCTTTCGGAGGATACGATCTCGTTATGGAAGCATACCAGAAGGCTATCGAAAACGGATATAAATTCGGATGCTACGGCGATGCTATGCTGATTGTCAACGACTAATACAGGAATGCTTCAGAATAAGGAAACGAAGGGGATTTGAGTATATGGAAAAAGTATACTTGTCTTTGGGTACTAATCTCGGCAACAAAGAGAAAAATATAGCTGAGGCAATAGAAAAGATAAGAGAGCTGGTTGGCGATGTCATTCGCCAATCAGCTCTTTACGCCACAAAACCATGGGGATTCAAGTCTGACAATGATTTTATAAATGCTGCCGTTTGCGTAGAAACGACTCTCTCGCCAAGGAAGCTGCTTCATGTAACCCAGTTAATAGAACGGGATATGGGGCGAAAAGAAAAATCAATGGACGGAAGATATCACGACAGACTTATCGATATCGACATTTTGATGTATGGCAATAAACGAATCGATGAACCGGATTTAAAAGTTCCTCATCCTCTTATGAAGGAAAGAGATTTTGTAATGATACCGCTAAGGGAAATTCTTGCTGATGACAAAGAATCAATGTGCTTGAGTTAGAGGTTTAACTTCTTAAAATAACTGCCATCATTCACAATAATCCTATATTTTCCATAGCTCTCTCAGTGATCCCTGTAATCCAATAGTTATCTCAGGACTCTTAGTTCTCCCAGAACTCTTAGTTCTCCCAGAACTCCCAAACAAAAAAACAGAAAATGTCAATAGAAAAAGGAATATTCAAGAGAATGGAACTGCTCGTTGGCGAGCAAATAATGCAGAAGACTGCTGATGCAAAGGTTATTATCTTTGGCGTAGGCGGAGTAGGAAGTTGGTGTGCTGAAAGTCTCGTACGCTCCGGCATTCGCCACCTTACAATCGTCGACTCAGACAGAGTGTGCATCACCAACATCAACCGACAACTTATGGCAACAACAAAGACTGTAGGAAAAGTTAAGGTTGAAGTGTTAAAAGAAAGGCTTCTCGAAATAAATCCCAATGCCGAGATTGACGCACAACAAAAGATATACGATGAGTCAACAGCTGCGGATTTCCATATCGAAGAATACGACTACATCATTGATGCAATCGACAGTTTGAAGGATAAGACGCATCTCATCCTTGAGGCTTGTAAGACAAAGGCAACATTTATCTCTTCAATGGGGGCAGCGCTGAAGATGGATGTTACCAAAATACATGTCGATGAATTCTGGAAAGTAAAAGGTTGTCCATTGGCAAGAGCTCTAAGAGGTAAGTTCAGAAAGATGAAAGTGCGCCCGGCACACAAATTCAAATGCGTGTACAGCGAAGAACTGCTACAGAATATAGGACACAACAAGACCTGTGGTACAGAGCATTGCATGTGTCCGAAAGCAAAGACCGGTCCTGGAGATCCAGGACTTGTAAACCATGAATGGTGCAGCTCAAAAGCGCAGATAAATGGAACGGTAGCCCACATAACAGCAATATTCGGTTTTACAATAGCCGGTCTCGTTATGCAAGACCTATACGATAAAGGAATAGCAGAAGTCAAAAAAGACACAGCAGAAGTCAAAAACGAAAATAAAAACTAATAATATATGAGCGACGATATTAAAGACGACGATATTCTTGGAAACGACAGCATCAATACTGCAGACCAGTCCGAGGATGCCGAACAATCCGACCTGACAGAGCAAGTCGAAATGCCCGACCAGTCAGCAGCAGCAGAAGAAGAAGAAACGGAAGAACACTCAGACTATGTCCCGGCAAACCGGTTTGATGCCTCTGCCGTACACCATCTTAGCGGTATGTATAAAAATTGGTTCTTGGATTATGCATCATACGTAATTCTCGAACGTGCCGTGCCACATATCGAGGACGGACTGAAGCCAGTGCAACGCCGTATCTTGCATTCTATGAAAAGAATGGACGACGGACGCTACAACAAGGTTGCAAACATCGTAGGACACACTATGCAGTTTCATCCTCATGGCGACGCCTCTATCGGCGATGCACTCGTTCAATTGGGACAGAAAGACCTGCTCGTTGACTGCCAGGGAAACTGGGGTAATATCCTAACAGGAGACCGTGCCGCCGCTCCACGTTACATCGAGGCAAGACTGTCAAAATTCGCACTCGACGTTGTCTTCAATCCAAAGACAACAGACTGGCAATTGAGTTATGACGGAAGAAACAAGGAGCCAATTACACTCCCGGCTAAGTTTCCACTTCTCCTTGCTCAAGGTGCGGAAGGTATCGCCGTAGGACTTTCTTCTAAAATTCTACCACATAATTTCAACGAAATATGCGACGCAGCCATTAAATATCTCCATGGCGAGAAGTTCCATCTATATCCGGACTTCCCCACCGGTGGCAGTATCGACGTAAGCAAATACAACGACGGACAGCGCGGAGGCGTGCTGAAAGTAAGGGCAAAGATAGAGAAACTCGACAGCAAAACGCTTGTTATAAAGGAGATTCCATTCGGAAAGACCACAACAACACTTATCGAGTCTATTCTTAGAGCTATCGACAAAGGTAAGATTAAGGCAAGAAAGGTGGACGACAATACAGCGGCACAAGTGGAAATACAGGTACATCTTGCACCTGGCGTTTCTTCCGACAAGACTCTCGATGCCCTCTATGCCTTTTCTGACTGCGAAATGAATATATCGCCAAACTGTTGCGTTATAGAAGACGACAAGCCACAGTTCCTTACTGTCAGCGATGTATTGCGCCATTCTGTAGAACGAACAAAAGGACTCATAAGAAAGGAACTCGAAATTCGCAAGGGCGAATTGCTCGAACAACTGCACTTCGCCTCGCTTGAAAAAATATTCATCGAAGAAAGAATATACAAGGACAAGCAGTTTGAGAATGCACCGAATATGGATGCCGCATGCGAACATATCGATGAACGCCTCACGCCATTCTACCCACAAATGATAAGGGAGGTGACAAAAGACGATATCCTGCGACTGATGGAAATAAAGATGCAGCGTATCCTTAAATTCAACAAGGACAAAGCTGACGAGCTTATGGCTAAGATGAAAGCGGAGATTGACAGCATCGACAAGGATCTGAACAATATGGTGGAAGTAACGGCAAACTGGTTTACTTTCCTGAAGAATAAATACGGTGCACACCATCCGCGACTTACGGAGATAAAGAACTTCGATACTATCGAGGCAACTAAGGTCGTGGAGGCGAACGAAAAGCTGTATATCAACAGACAAGAGGGGTTCATCGGCACAGGACTGAAGAAGGACGAGTTCGTATGTAACTGCTCTGATATAGACGACATCATAATCTTCTATAAAGACGGGAAATACAAGGTTGTGAAAGTTGCCGACAAGCTGTTTGTGGGCAAGAACATCATGCACGTAGGAGTATTCAAGAAGAACGATAGGCGAACGATATACAATGCCGTATATCGCGACGGCAAACAAGGTTTCTATTATATCAAGAGATTTAACGTTACATCGGTTACCCGCGAACGCGAATACGACTTGACACAAGGAAAGCCAGGCTCAAGGGTTAACTATTTCACGGCAAATCCTAACGGAGAAGCTGAGGTCATAAAGGTAACCCTCGACCCATCGCCAAAACTGAAGAACATCTTCATAGAAAAGGATTTCTCCAAGATTCTTGTCAAAGGAAGAAGTGCAATGGGAAATATCCTGACGAAATATCCTATTCACCGAATTTCACTGAAGAGCCACGGACACAGTACTCTCGGTGGAAGGAAGGTATGGTTCGATCCAGACGTAAACCGTCTGAACTATGACGACCACGGCACTCTGCTCGGAGAATTCAACGAGGGCGACAGCATCCTCGTCGTTCTTGAAAGCGGTGAATACTACATGACAAACTTTGATGCCAACAACCATTATGAGGACAACATAATGAGAATCGAGAAATTCAGTCCGCATAAGATATGGTGTGCCATAGTCCGTGATGCCGACCAAAAGGATATTCCATACATAAAGCGCTTTATCTTCGAAGCATCAAAGAAGAAACAGAGCTTTATCGGAGAAAATCCAAAGAACGAACTGCTGCTACTCACAGACACCCCTTCGCCAAAGCTTCTGCTTACCTTCGGCGGCGACGATGCCTTCCGTGGAACACAGGAAGTCGACGTGAACGAGTTCGCTCTCGTCAAAGGATACAAAGCAAGGGGCAAGCGCCTCACAACATTCCAGCTTGACAAGCTGGAGGAACTTGAACCTGCAGAAACGCCAGAGACAGAAGAGTTACAGGAGCCTGCTGATGACACGGAGAATAAGGAAAATCCCGGAAACGAGGAAATTCTCAATCCTTCAGACAACACGGAAGACTCTGAAAATCTCGACCCCGATGCAGGAAAGAGCCAACAGCAGATAATCGACGAGATTACAGGACAGCTGAATCTCTTTGACGACGACAAATAAAACATTTACGGGTATGACGACATTAAAAAAACGCACGGCAATACTGTTGCTTCTTATTGCAGTTCTATTAATTCCGCATGGAGAAGCAACGGGTTATGCCTTGCTCCATGCCCAAGAGAAGATTATAAACAATACGCGCATGATAGGTGTCGGTGGCGTAAACATCCTCGACACCTACTTGTCGCAAGAAAAGTATTCTGGAACAGAACTGCGCTACCTTTCCCATACCATAAGAGAAAGGGAAGGAAAGAAATGGTCGCGCATCATCGAGCACCAGGGCGACGTGGCATATACAAGGAACAGAGCCGACAACGGCAACGAGATGGCTGCGGCATACAAATTCAGCTATGGCTTTATGCGAGATTGGACATTCTTTGGCAATCGTCTTGATATTAAAGCCGGAGGAATGGTAGATACGAATATCGGATTCCTTTATAATACGCGAAACAGCAATAATCCCGCTCAGGCTAAAGTAAATATCGATATTGCTCCCGTTGCCGCCGCGACCTACCGCTTTAATGCCGGCAAGATGCCTCTGGCGATTAGGTATGAAGTGAGTGCCCCACTATGCGGAATAATGTTCAGTCCGAACTACGGACAATCTTATTACGAGATATTCTCCGAGGGCAACTACGACCATAACATCGTGCCGACAACATTTGTCTGCACCCCTTCGCTTCGCCAGATGCTTACACTCGATTTCAACATCCGAAAGACTACGGTCCGCATCGGATACCTTGGAGACTACAGGCAATCGGAAGTCAACAATCTGAAATACCACAGCTATTCCCACATGTTTGTGATTGGAATAACAAGGAGGTTTAAAATTATAAAGATGTAGACATGAAGAAGTTTTTCCATTTTATAATTATTGTTTTCACCTCTGTCTTTCTGTCGATGCAGCTTTCTTCATGCATCGACGAGGATGAATACAGCGACTCGCCACAAGGCAATTTCGAAGCCTTATGGAAAATCCTGGACCAACGCTACTGCTTCTTTGACTATAAAGGACAGGAGTACGGACTGGACTGGAATGAAATACACTCAAAATACTCTGCCCGCATAAACAGCTCCATGACTGACGCACAACTGTTTGAAGTAATGGCAGACATGCTCAGCGAACTGAAAGACGGACACGTAAATCTCTTTACCAGTTTTGACTATGCCCGCTACTGGAGCTGGCAAGAAAGCTATCCTAAGAATTTCAGCGACTCGCTGCAAAGAAGATATCTCGGTACGGACTATAGGATAACAAGCGGACTGAAATACCGAAAGCTCGACGACAACATCGGCTACATCCGCTGCGAGAGCTTTGAAAACTCCATCGGCGACGGCAATCTCGACAACGTGATGATGTATCTCGCCCCGTGTAATGCCCTCATCATCGACATCAGAAACAATGGGGGCGGAATGCTTACCATGGCAGAAAAACTTGCCGCCCGATTTACGAACAAGGAAATTCTCGTGGGATATATCCAGCATAAGACGGGAACAGGACATTCCGACTTCTCGGCGATGAAAGAGCAAAAGCTGAAACCGTCGAAGGGAATACGCTGGCAGAAGAAAGTATTTGTCTTGACAAACCGCTCCGTATACAGTGCGGCAAACGAGTTCGTGAAATACATGAAATGCTGTCCGGCAACCACCATCGTCGGCGACAAGACAGGCGGCGGAGCCGGAATGCCGTTCAGCAGCGAACTGCCCAACGGATGGAGCGTGAGGTTCAGCGCCTGTCCGATGTACGACAAAGACAAAAACTGTACGGAATTCGGAATCTCGCCAGATTATAATGTAGCCCTCGACAACGAGAAAGCAGCAAAGGGGATAGACTCCATAATAGAATTTGCACGGCAATTGGCAAGGAAATAAGCAAGGAAACAAGACAAAATCACGTTTTTACATAATATTATAATATCAGAACATAACATTTAACGATAGTATAATACGCTAAATAACGGAAATTACGTAACTTTGCAACAAATTTGTCTGCAGTAAAGACAAAATGCGACAAAAGACAATAACAAAACAATATAAAATCATGGCACAAGAAGACGTTTTCAAGAAAATCGTTTCACATTGCAAGGAGTACGGATTCGTATTTCCAAGTAGCGACATTTACGACGGACTGGCTGCAGTCTACGACTACGGGCAGAATGGTGTAGAACTGAAAAACAACATCAAGGAATATTGGTGGAAGAGCATGGTATTGCTCCACGAGAATATCGTGGGCATCGACTCCGCCATCTTTATGCACCCTACTATCTGGAAGGCAAGCGGCCACGTTGACGCTTTCAACGACCCGCTCATCGACAACCGCGACTCTAAGAAACGCTACCGCGCCGATGTTCTTATCGAAGACCAGATTGCAAAATACGAGGAAAAGATTGACAAGGAGATTGCCAAGGCACGCAAGCGCTTCGGCGACAGCTTCGACGAGGCAAAGTTCCGCGAGACGAATCCTCGTGTCATCGAGCACCAGAAAAAGCGCGACGCCCTCCACGAGCGTTACACCGAGGCTATGCAGGGACCAGATCTTGAGGCTCTGAAGCAGATTATCATCGATGAAGAGATTGTTGACCCGATCAGTGGAACAAAGAACTGGACCGACGTACGCCAGTTTAACCTGATGTTCTCTACCGAGATGGGCTCTACTTCTGATGCAACAAACAAGATTTACCTCCGTCCGGAAACCGCACAGGGTATCTTCGTGAATTACCTTAACGTACAGAAAACCGGTCGTATGAAAATACCTTTCGGAATCGCACAAATCGGTAAGGCATTCCGCAACGAGATCGTTGCCCGCCAGTTCATCTTCCGTATGAGGGAGTTCGAGCAGATGGAGATGCAGTTCTTCGTTAAGCCGGGCACAGAGAAGGAATGGTTTGAGAAATGGAAGCAGTTCCGTATGAAATGGCACCAGGCTCTGGGCTTCGGACCTGAGAACTACCGTTTCCACGACCACGAGAAGCTCGCTTTCTATGCAAATGCCGCTACCGACATCGAGTTCAAGATGCCGTTCGGATTCAAGGAAGTTGAGGGTATCCACAGCCGTACCGACTACGACCTGAAGCAGCACGAGAAATTCTCAGGCCGCTCAATCAAATACTTCGACCCGCAGACCAACGAGAGCTATACTCCGTATGACATCGAGACAAGTATCGGTGTTGACCGTATGTTCCTCTCTATCATGTGCCACTCTTTCGAGGAGGAGAAGCTGGAGAACGGCGAGACACGTACTGTATTGAAGCTCCCTGCAGCCCTGGCACCGGTGAAACTTGCCGTTTTGCCATTGGTAAAGAAAGACGGTCTGCCAGAGAAGGCTCGCGAGATTATCAACAACCTGAAGTTCCACTTCAACTGCCAGTACGACGAGAAGGACACTATCGGAAAGCGCTATCGTCGTCAGGATGCTATCGGAACTCCATACTGCGTAACAGTAGACTACGATTCCTTGAAGGACAACTGCGTAACACTGCGTTTCCGCGACACTATGGAACAGGAGCGCGTGAGCATCGATCAGCTCAACAGCATCATTGAAGACAAGGTAAGCATTGCAAGTCTGCTCAAGAAATTGCAGTAAGACACACCACAAGGCGGGCTGGCGGAAATCTCCCCTGCCCTCCTTATAAAAAACAGTTAAAACAATAATGAACAGAAAATACTTTTTGGCACTTGTCCTTTTCATGGGCGTATTCATTGGACTTGTATCGTGCAGCGAGACAAACGACGATAATGAAGAATATCCCGACTGGCAGAAGAAAAATACTGAATATTTCCAGAATATCTTCAGCCAGGCCCTGGCGGATATCGCTCAGAACGGCGAGAACAGCCAGTGGGACACCATACGCTGCTGGTCGCTCAACGACACCGTGGCGAGACTCAACCCTACCGATTATATCGTTGTACACAAGATAAAGAATGGCGGTGGTAGTGGATGCCCTCTGTATACCGACTCTGTAATGGTGCATAATCTCGGCAAGTTGCTTCCATCGACAAGCTATCCTAACGGATATGTTATAGAGAAGAGCTGGGACGGTGATTTCAACGACTACAACGCAGCTACTGCATACCCGAAGAAATGGGCTGTCAGCGGACTCATCGACGGATATACCACGGCTCTCATGCGCATGCACATCGGCGACCGTTGGCAGGTCTACGTACCGTGGACTTTAGGCTATGGAACAACCGACTACAACAGTATTCCTGGCTACAGCGTTCTCTTATGGGATATTACGCTGCTGGGCTACTATCATCCCGGTGCTGAACAACCGAGCATTAATGCCAAGAAGAATAATTCAAATCTGTGGATTATGGAATAAACAACCATATCAACATATCAGGATATTATTGATTGCATCTTAAAAACCATATTCTCTCTTCCTTATACGGAGATAAGAATATGGTTTTTACTTTTCTCTACCGGTATATATACCTAACGCCTTCGGTATTTCTACTATACACCAAAGGTGCAACAGCTATGCACAAAAAGTGCAGCTATTATGCACCTTTGACGCCACTATAAGCCAAAGGCTTGCAAACAGAATGGAGGGATATAGGTTTTCGTTTAAAATCCTTACCACCTAAATTACCGAAGAACCGCAAATTATCTATTTCCCCAAGCAAAGCAGTCTCTATCCAAAGCAAATAGCGGCATAAAGGATTTCAAGAAACTAAAAAGACCTGTTATCAACTTTGATAACAGGTCTCGTTTAAAGTGGGCGTTGACGGATTCGAA
>DCBP01000084.1 GCA_002314055.1 Prevotella sp. UBA1104 | reverse complement strand
TTCATTGTTCTTTGTCTTTATTCCCTCCCGACAGGGCGCAGTACAGAAAGAGTACTGCTGCTATCAGGAAGATAATTAGTAATGTTTTCATTTTTTCTGTGGGTAAAGTTCCTCGTTAACATTATGTAGAGTAATATTCGGAATGGTGTGGGTTTCTGGGTCCAGCCCATTCTTACGACAATAGATTTTCCAAGCTTCGATACCGTGGGGGCGCTTCATTTCCTCCTCACGCTTACGTGCTTCGTCTTCGGCTTGGCGCTTCTCTTCGGCAATACCCCTTGCAGAAAGCAAATCCTTTTCGAATTCAGAAAGAGACATCATAACATCTTGCGGATTGACGGTATCACCTCCGTATAGCTTTCTGTATTCACCATTGGTGAAAGCGACAAAGAAAAAGTCAAGCTCGGCAGGTGTCATGTAGTAGAACTTATCACAGATGCGCTGAGCCAGCATTTTAACTTGATAATCTGTAATTTTGCCGAAAGCACCAAGATAAGTAAAAACCTCGATAAGTTTCTTCTTAATCCAAAACGCCAGTTCTTCCGGTCTTTGCTTACGTATAGAACTGATAGCCCTTTGATTGCGCCCCACTGCATCGGAAAGAGAAGTAG
Organism: Prevotella sp. UBA1104; assembly: GCA_002314055.1. Taxonomy (GTDB): domain Bacteria; phylum Bacteroidota; class Bacteroidia; order Bacteroidales; family Bacteroidaceae; genus Prevotella. Next base: position 20,942 of record DCBP01000084.1, on the reverse strand, counting down.
GCGGCAGATATTTATTCTGCGCCAAGTATTCTTGCTGCTTTTTCTGCAAGCTGTTGCGTCCTTCTTGATTCGTCATTTCCCTTAAATATTACTTCATCGTTCCAACATTCGCCGTTAAGATACGTGAGAGGATCCTTGCGGTAATTCTTATCACTTGTTGCTCGAACATAAGCCGGAGTAGCCTTCATGCAGGCAATCTTTTGGCTCGCTGAAAGTCTATTCCATTTCGCTTCCGATTTCTTGCGACCACGTTTTTTGTCGTAAACATTCCACCAATCAGAAAAAGCCGGGACTTTGCCGACAGGTTCCTCAGTAATGAAAATATCGACTTGTTTATAGAACTTCCCATTAATCACCCATTGGGCACCAGTGATAAAAGCCTCTTGCAAGTCTTTCCTGTCTGGAGCATATTCTTTTGCCTTCTTAGGGGCATCATTTAAATCCATCATATTTAATTGGTTTAATCAGTATATCGTTAAGCGTTCTGCTGTAAGAGAGTCTCTTCTCCTCCAATAAGGAGTTAAGGCTCTCCGACAGGTCTTTTTGAACGGCATTTTTCAATCTCGAATAAAGAACACCCTGCGGAACATGGTTCTCATCGGGCATCAAGTCTTTAATCTTCTTGACGATGTAGCCATTAAAGTCTCCATTCATAACTTTAGAAAGGAAGTTCAGACTTCTCCTCCTCAGAAAGAGAAGGCGCAGAATTAATTTCTTCGGCGGTAGGCTTATCGGGAGCTTTTTCCTGCCACTCCTTTAGGTCGCCGATAATAAATTTGTTGCGCTCCTCTTGAGGAGTACCCTTTGGGGCGGTGCTAATGAAATGAGTATCACCGAACTGGGAAGGCGATTTGCGCTTAGTAACAGTAACATTGAGGAAAAGATGAGTAGAGCCATCCTTCATCTTAACACTCTTAATAAGATTCTTGTCAATCTTAGACAGGTCTATGCTGCCAATCATAAAATCACTCATAAGTATTTTTTTAAATTTAGATCAAGTTCTTTAGCGATCTCGTCCGGGTCGAGATTATTTTTGTCAAATGCCTTTTTTGCACATTCGTTGAGCATTCTCCGGTCTTGCCCCTTCTTGGCGACAATCTCGCCAGCGAGCTGAAAGTCGTGAGACATTCCGACTTCCTTAGCCAGATCGTCAGAAACGACAGCCCTCGTAACAAAATCCCATTTCTCCCGAATATCCTGCAAGTCAGCAAAGCGGTATTGTTTGCGAAGGTCAACACCGTAAACCTTACGCTGCAAGTTGAAGTAATCATCAAACCATACTGCACTCGTGGCAAGCATGCCTTGAGCAGCGGCAATATAAGAAATGGTATTGCGGTGGGGCACGTTCAATCTTGTCAAGACCGCAAGGATAGAGAGCCGGAGCATATCAATATGAGGCTGCATGACGGACTGATAATTGTCAGCCATATCAAGATATATCTGTATGCGCTTTTTATCCGGAAGTTCCGAAAACAAAGACTGTTCATACATTTTAAACCCTTTCATTGCGAGGTTTGCCCATTTCTTAACTTCCCTTTTGTACAAAGGAGACTGGCGCAGAGAATTATATGCGTCAAAAAGAGCGAACCCGGCAAGATCGTTGATACAGTATATGATAGTAGACATGTTGCGTTTTGCCGCTATCGCACGAGCCACTTTATCAATAGCCATGTTATATTCAATACGCTTGCAAAGCTGCTGCTTGGTTGTGGTGGAGAAAGTAACACCCGTTCTCTCCGGCATCGGTGGAATTTCAATTGATGCAGTAGGCATGCGCTTGCTCCTCCTTAGCTTCGTTAATCATCTGTGCGGTGTCGAGCTTTTGTTGCAGCTCATAATTCTTTTTATTCAAAGCATCACGCTCGGAACGGGCTTGTCCAATAAGTACGATACTTGTAACGATAGAGAAGACCAAGGTTCCCAACACATAAAAATATGGGTAACGCTTGACGCTGGAGTTAAACATGGAACACAAAGCATAGCCGATATTGGCTACACCTTTAATGAAATATCTGCTGCCTTCTTTAAGGCGCTCTACCGGAGTGAGGTTTTCTATATTCTTCATATTCCTGTAATTTTTAAATCATAGATTCATTACGTTCAATCTCCCGTTCACACCATTTTATACTAACGGTATCGTCGGGATCGGGGATTTCAATGCCGCCAATGGAAGCCCACGCCATAAAATTGCGGATAGCCGAGGACATTTCAGAAGACGAGAGGTCGGCAGACGAACGGAAGGTCTTGATTTCCTTGCCCAATCTATTGACCTTTGTCCGTTTGAAGATTTGAGGACATGCCTGTCGTTTCATGTATATCTCAGAAGCTTCAGTTTCAGTGCATCCATATTGTAGCGCAAAGTAGCGGAGCATGAAGTGGTAGAAGCGGTTTTGCGGAGAAGTACGCTGTTTCCTCGGTTTACGTATCTCAATTTTCGCCTTTTCATTACAGGCTTTTTCAAAAACCTCAGAAGCAGCGAGGAAATCGCGAGGGTCGTTAAGGTCGTAAATCATATAGCTTACAGATTAAATGGAGGTTGAGTGTTGCGGATTCTCTGGAAAATGTTTCTACCCACAAGAGCCTTGATATATGCTTTAAGGTTGGCATTCTCTTTTCTGTATTTGCTAATAAGAGCTTCATGAGCTTTCAAGTCGTCTTTATACTGGGCAGCTTGCACACCTATGATGTGGCGGAGGCGCTGGACTTCTGATAAATCCTCTTCGGGTTTTGTTTTTTGTTTAGTCATATCTTATAGATTTATTGTTAGATTCTTTTCAGCGATAAAAGTAGGCACCGCAAAACGGGATGCTGTGCGAGTCTTAAACTGCGCTGCATCAGAATTGCGTGATGAGAGATGTATGAGCACAATGTTTTTGCTTTTCTCGGCATGACATCTGCCAAGATTGAGCAGACAGTTGTCAAGAGACATGTGAGAAACCATAAGACGTTTTCGCTGACCGCAGTCAATCTTTCCCTTACGGACATTCTCTTTGAGAATATCATCGGAATAATTAGCCTCGATTAGGAAATGGTCAACATTTTGGAACTCGTAAGGAAGAGTATATGTATCGGTGGCGAATAACAGCGTTCCCATATCTTTATGGTGGACGATAAACCCAAAGTTCGGGACATCGTGCTTAACCTCGAAAGGAGTAACACGGAAAGAGCCGAAACTATAAGTCCTGCTTTCCTGCATGATTATCGGGTATAAAAGTCCGACCTTCTTATTTGCCACGTCTTGATTACACCCGATACGAATACCAAGTTTAGAATAAGCCGTAGCATAGAGGGAGTGATCGCCATGAGCATGGGAAACGACACACCCGCTAATGGCATTCACTCGATAGTCGACACCTTTAATCATTTCCTTAGCCTTGACACCAGCCTCGATTAGGAAAATCTCACCATCATCGGAAATGAGAGCATACCCATTCCCGGATGATGATGAGCCAAGAATATGAAGTTTCATCAGATAGGGCACTCTTCAACGTTTTCCTTAATCTCCTCGACCTGCGCTTCCTCAACCGCCTGAACGTCAAAGACAGGTTTGGCTTCGGTATTTTCCTCGTCACGCTGAGCGACAGGGGTATCGCTTTCGTCTTCGGAAAGAGCATTCATCATTTCGATAGAGAGATATCCATACTTGCCGAGAAGGCGGCGAAGAACGGTTTTTATCGCCATTGAATTAAAATCACCTTCCCATCCAATCTTTCCACTTGGTCCATTGACAGCTTGGTCGTTAGCCATATCGCACAACTGGTCAATAGAAGGAAGTGGGTTCTTCTCTGTGTTCCGTTTAAATGTTGGCGAGTATTTGAGAGCGTAGTTCGCCATATCATTAAGCGACATGAAGAGAGTTTTCTTGAAGCCGTTGATGGTTTCAAAATGCGCAAAGTAGCCCTCAACCCTTTCAGAGGTTTTATCACCCGACAAGTCGATAGCTCCCGACAATTTATCCTTGCCTTTCAACTCTCCCTCGTACACAATATCAGCATTAATGTTGCGATACTGACCGGAACGTAGTGCAAGCTGGAGCAATCCTTTCCACCCGAGAATGAGGGTAGGGGTAGGAACGGCTTTCCTTGCCACCTTATCCCAGTTGTTGTAAACGACAATGTAAGCATACCCTAACTGCTTGTTGAGCGGAAGTTTCAAGGTTGCAGCCTTGATAGCCTCCTGTACGACTTTCTTCTGGTCGCACTTTTGGAGTTGGGTGTCGTTGGTGAACACCTCGACAAGAGAAGTGGCAAATGTGCCGGAGTTCTTGCCTAAAACCTGTTTGAGCTGGTTTTGAACATAGTTGCCGTTAACAGAGTTTGTGAACGACATGACAGCCTGTTGCGCAGGAGTCAATGCTTTTTTAGTAGTTACTGCTGTTTCCATTTATTTTATAGTTAAAGTTTCTTCTTCGGACACGAACAGTCGTATCTGCTGCCCCTCGGAAGGAATGAAATTTTCTGTATTAATACTTTCTGCGTTATCTATAATGATAGGCGCTGACACTTGATAAAACTTTGCAATTGCATTGCATATATCAATACCTGCCATGATGTACCCGGCAGAGTTAAGTCCGTCATTAGCTTCTGTCCCCTTGAAAAGACATTCGCAATATGGCTCCCGAGTGCCATTAACAAGAGTGCGAAACATCTTCCACTTCACAAGAGAGAAGTGCTTGTTGATACGAGATTCAAGTAGGTTGTCAGCCCTTTTGGAGTATTCAATGGTAACATCTTCCCTGCGCTCCAAATCGGCAAGCTGCTGAGCCAAGTCGGTGTTCTCTTTCTTGATACCATCGATAAGAGAACATCCCTTTTCGTATTGAAGTTTCTCGGCAAGCAAGGCGGTAAGCCTTTTTACCTCTTCTTTGTCTTTAGTCAAGTCAATCTTTTCATCCGTTTCGTCAGTCTTGCCCTTGGGTTCATCAATATCGGCGACCTCCATATATTCTGCCCTTAGCTTTTCGATAGCTTTTCCGGCATCAATATATGCGTCGTCAGCTCGGAGCATATCAAGGTAAACCTCATCGGGATAAGGCTTAACCTCTTTGAGTTTCTTGCTTCGGGCTTCAAACGAATTCATGACTTCGACAGACTGGTTTATAGTTTTTTCGCCAGAACTTATTATATCCTCGCTCTCGATCTTCTGTTTTTTAATTTCGCCAGCAAGTTTCCTAAGAGCAGCCAAATCGTCAGCCTTCTTTAGGTTGAAGTCGTCTTTTGCTTTCTGTATTATCTTTTCGATTTGTTCAGGAGGGAGTTCCTGTCCACAAGTCGGGCATACGTGAACATCGGGGGCGGAGAACTTTCGGTTTTGCACCTCTGCCCATTTTTTGCGGACGTCCAGGGTGTCTTTGTCGCAGCGTTGGAGTATTGCTTTATTCTCCGTTATGCTGCTATTCGCAGCAATGATTGCGTTTTGATACGGGAGGGCATCTTTCTGAATACTACCCAGTTCCCTTTGCGCTTTTTCATAGACATTACGAGCTTCCTCAACCTTCCCCTTGTAGAGCACCTCGATAACAGATTTTCTTTCCTCTTGTACCTTCTGCATCTTTCTTATCTTTTCGTCAATATCGATGCGTCTTCGCTGTTCGGGGGGTAACTTCTGCCGCTCGGTAACCTTATCTATATAGTCTTGGAGCTCCTTTATCTTTTCTTCGGCAGAATCCCAGTCTTGCTTTTGAGGTAAGGCTTTTTCCTGTTCGGCAATGCGAACGGGTATCATATCAAGCTTCTTCTTGATCTCTCTTGTTAGAAATTTAAGATGCTTGGTGTATTCTTCAATTGATTGCTTTTCGAGTTCAGAAATCAATCCGTCAAATTTACTATCTCCGCCAGTTATTTCCTCTTTAGAAATATCTCCGGCAAGACTTTGCAGAAAACTTCTCTTCTCTTGCCATGAGAGAGAAAGAAAGTATGTTGGCGAAGTTATACATTTGAACACCGTTTCCTCGATGAACGTACCGACAAAGACAGAGAAGTTGGTAGACGAAACGAGCTCGCCATCAACATAACATTCTTGATAGTTGCCGGAGAATACTGTTTCAGCCTGTCCTCTTGGTTTAGTCCATTTCTCTTTAAGCGACCTTTTCAATGTACGTTCCACACCATCAACTACGATAACAAGCTCAACGAAATGCTCCAGTTTCGGAATATCGTTACCTTGTTCATCATGCGTTTTCAAGGCAAAAGTTGTTCTATACAGGTGGTCCTTATTGAACAAGCACCACATGATAGCGTCAAGAATGGTAGTCTTGCCCGACTCGTTGCGTCCGAAGATGTTGGTGACTCCATCGCTGAAAGCCATTGTAAAGGTCCGGAAAGCCTTGAAGTTGGCAAGAGTAATCCGTTTGAATTTAATACTCTTCATATCCTATTTAATTTGGTAGGCAAACTGCCTGGTTAGTTTCTTGTATGTTGCAGCAATCTCCTCCAGCTCGAAGGTGGAAAGCTTGCAGGTGCGGTTCTTTGCTGCTTCAAGAGCAAGGAGATTTTTTTCGCCTATTTTAAGATACAAGCCTTTGCGGTAGTTATAGATATTACCCTCGTCGAAGCGGTTGCAGTGCCGACACTGAGCATTGCAGTTTTCCTCCGAATACCTTAAAGCCATGTGGCGGCGGTTGATGTAATGACCGCAATCAGCCTGTTCTATGGGTAGAGTGCGCCCGCATGAGATACATTTAAAAGCCTTACCGTAGTAGGCTTGTGCGTCCCGTGTTCTTATATATAGCGAGAAAGCATCATCGGCTTTCTTCATTGCCCGTGAGCGTTCGTTTGAACCAACTTGCTGTAATTTTTTTGCTTTCTTTTTTGTTATCCTGTACATACTGCTTTGTATTTAGCTGACAAGATATGGATCTTGCGCATGTGCAGTTCTAACTGCAAGAGGGAGCAGGTCTCTATGTTCTGCATGATGAAATCATACTCCTCATCGATACGCAACATTATCTCTTGTTGTGGATTAAGTTCTATCATTCGATGTAAAAACCCCTGTCTGCCCTGTTATGAAACAGACAGAGGAAAACAAAATACTAAATTAAAGAATGTGGGCGCATGCGGAGTCGAACCGCCAGCAAAGACATGGCTTCAGTATTGTTATAGATGTGCTGTACCCTTTTGCGCCCGAAAGGCTTGTCCTCGCGGATTTGCCTATAATGAAGGATTTCTAACCTATAAAAAACAAAAAGCACCGCCGTGCAATTCAACTCAATATAAAGAACATTCTAAATGGTGGAGCTGTGGGATTTGAACCCACTCGTATTCCGATTTTGCCATCCCTTACCATGTGGCGATGGTACCGCTCCAGTTTGAAGCCTCTATTCTCACGAACAAAGACTTCACGGTTATACACAATTTACTGAACGTGGGTGTGGGCGGACTCGAACCGCCATCATCGGCCTGCCTTTCGAAACAAGATAATTAAGTTAGAGCCTTAGCCTACCAATTAGCTATACACACCCGGGGCTCACAGCGTTACCTGTGATTTAAGAGCCATGCTCACCAGAGATTATAATAGTATATTATATGTTGCGCTTGTTGTTACATTATGCCAAAGAACTGCACTGCGGAAGAATAGTCGCCTTGCCTCTATTTCCTTATGGTTTATACTCGTGTGAGTAAAAGGCTTGCACCGTCCATTCAGTTGGTGGTGTGCCGGGTCTCGCTCCCCGATGCCAGTCTTTAGCTGTCTGCACACCTAAAATTTAATTATAAAGCATTTAAACAGGGCTGCATCTATTCTCGCGAACCAACACAGAACGTTTATCATATGAAAAATTAAGGTCATACTGGGAATATGTATCTCGCCTTCCCCGATAGTCCGCTCTTCTCGCATGGTATCTCGCCTTTTCGAGCCTTGCGCCGGAGCGTTTCGGGTTTGATGCCCAACTGATGGGCTTTTTCCTCTGTGGTGAGAAACTTCTTCATTAGGGGAAGACGCTTATCTAATTCTTCGGCTATGATTTGCCGTACTTCGTCTTGTGTCATGATAATTCTTTAAGAATGGGAATAATACATGTAAATTATACTCGAAAGGATCGTGCTCTATCTTTTTCATCGGAAGATTGGCTAACTTTTGAGGTATACACCTAACCGCAATTGGAGGTTTAAGCCAGAACGCAGCTAAATGAACAAAAATCTGTTGAGGAAACCACATGTTTCTACCACAAGTTACCATATAGACAATCCCCTCCCTCCATCTACTGGCTTCATTGTTGACAAGTCTTGAAATAAAAGCCCTTGTCTCTTTGGACTCCAAGTAATCACGAATTGTTAAGTTTTGCCCACGGCTTTCATTCAATTTGTCGAGAAGCTGAGTTGCATTGATAAAGCCATCTTTCGCCCTTTTCTCAACCATAAAAGTATCTATTGATTCTTTCATTTCCCTTCCTTATATTTAATCCGGTTATTGGTAACGAGATTAAGAGTGCAGGCTTTCAGTCTCATTTGGTCAGCAAGAGCCGTATCAAACTCGTACTTCATCGCCCTGCGGACAGTTTGTGTGCTGACACCGAAGATGTCGGACAGCATTTTTATTCCGCCATATCTAAGTTTTAGTTCTTTTTTCTTGCTTGTTGTCATATTTATTTCTATATTTGCAAACTATTCAACTTGTGTAACACTTTCCTGTGGGATTGTGTTATATTTAACTGATGCAAAGGTAGTGGAAATTCTACTACTTTCCAAATAAAAGTAGTGGAAAAACTAACTAATGCGGTTGAATTTAAACTATATAAAGTAATTGATACATAAGTTTAGATTTACACCTTATTATATTTAGGAGGGACAAAGGATGGCTTACGGAAGGGAGAAAATGAATGAGATTAGGGAGAGAGTGGAGAAAGTTCGTCAGATAAAGGGACTTTCAAAAAACGCTATGGCTAAAGCTCTTGGGTTTAAACAGGGCGGCTCATTCTGCGTACAGACGGTAAAAGACAGTAGATTGAACATATCGCCGGGCACACTCTATCGAATAACCAAAGAGTTCGGTGTCAACGAGAAATGGCTCATCGATGGTGTTGGGGATATGTTTTCTGCTCCTCCAGCCGAAGAGATTATGCAATCGTTTGACAGTGCTTTCAATATTAACGGAAACAACTCGTCAAACGTTACACAGAACGTAAATACGGATTACAAGAGTCTTGAAGTGATGAACAAGCTATTGATGTCGCAAGTCAAGGAAAAGGACGAAGAGATAGCAAGGCTTAACAAGCGTCTTGACAAGCTGATTGATATGCTGAATAAACAGTAATCTGTTTAAACACAAAAACTACTGCTTATGAAGAAAAATTGGGTTGAGAGGATAGATGAGACTGTTCTCGGGAAATTGGAGCGTACGTTGATTTGGAGAATAGCAAGAGCTGTTATCGGTATTTTACCGTTGTTGGGGACGCTGTTCTTTGTGGTCCATGTTGCATTGCTCGTTAAAGGATATGACTTTGAGTTGGCTTATGTGGCATGCAGCTACTCGTTCTCGGGGTTTCTCGCTTGGATCGTAGTGAGCGTTGCTTTTCAGTTTAACTGGATGCACAGGGCTTTTATTAGCTATAATTACCTTGTGAGCTTCTGTATCGACTTTCAGCGTGAAGTCGGGTTCGGGAGCTGGCTGATGCCTGCAAGGTGGTTTGTGCTCGCTTTGGGAGTGATTATAATAGCTGACTTCATTCGGGAGAACGGATGGAGGAAGATGGGGAAGATAAATTAAAATTGTAAGGAATATATGAAACGGATTGCGTTGATTTTTTGCTTATCATTTTCATTAGTAATGTGCAAGGCACAGGTCGTAAATGAAGTGTGTGGTGTAAAATTTGGCGATAGCTATGAAAATTGCTTTAGTATATTAAACAGGAAATATGGAACCTATAGTAAAGAAGGTTCTGATAAACAAAGAATGCTGTATGAAAATATTAGTTACGCTGGCGAATTCTTCGACCTTGCGTGGTTCGAGTTTGAATACGATTCCAATAGTAGCTATCTAAGTGGGTGTCTTTTATGTGTAATATGCCATGGAACAAAAGAAACCTTAAAGGTTTACCATCGGCTGAGAGATTTGTTAGCGCAGAAATACGAATTAACACCTAAAAAGAATGAATACGGCTTGACATACTATTGGGGCGGAACTTCTCCTGTATGTGATTCACGTTTTGCTTTTTGCCTTGATGCCACTGCAAGGGGGAATGAAACATTTGCAGTAATATTGTCATACGGACCGTATGATTATGTGGGCGAAGAATTTTAAGGCTTAATGCCGTGTCATTTTCTTGAAGTGGTATTCATCGCATATATCGCAGTATGCTCCGTATGCCATATCATCCGCCATTTCGTTGTACTTGTCCCCATTGTGTCCTTTGACCCAGTGGAAGCGCACACCTTCAACGTGGGCGGAACACTTCTTGAATAGTTCGTAGAGGTCTTCGTTAATCTGCGGTGCGGTTTTCTTGGATAATACGTAAATGCAATATTTGCTATCCGTGTAAACGTCTACACAGGCATTGTCGGGGCATGAATTTACTGCACTGATGATTGCAAGCAGTTCCATGCGGTTATTTGTGGTGCTTGGCGAGCCGTGGCTCTTCATCTTGACTATCTCGCCATCTTTGATGATTATATAGGCTGAACCTCCTGCCTTGGATTTTACATTGTCGCAGCTCCCATCTGTATAGCATACGTAGTGTCTGCCGTTTTCGGGATATTCCTCTTCGGCTGTTTCAAGACCGAAATACGGCATGTATGTATTGGGGTCTTTTCTCTCCTTACGCTGGATATTGTATTTGCGTAGCAAGATGCCATTGTGTACATTTACAAGCGTTCTCCAGTCCTTTGCCGGCTTGCCGTTTTTCTTTAGCCACCTACAATCTTCCATGTCGTTCCAAAGGGCGATAATATACTCCTTGTGCTCCCTTACGCTTAATCTCAGATGCAGTCTGCAATATTTCTTGAACTCGCCAAAAGACGGGTGCTCACCCATGACGTATGCGCACGAGAATAAATCACGCGCGGAATTTTCGAGCTGATTTTTTGCGCAAAAATCTGAAAATCGGGCAAAATTATCTAAGGACTCTATCATTCTCTTATTCTCTCTTTCTTTTAGTTAAACATTAAGTTAATTATCTAAGTTAATAAACCTCCTACCTCCCCTTACAATCCCTGCCTGAACCTTAGTTAGTATTATTTTGTCTCCACTGCCTTTTCATGGTAAGATGGAGCCTTAATACTACTATCCTTCATCAGATAAACATTGCTCTTTTTAATAAAAGCTCTTCTTGTGCGTGCGCTTTCTATAACAAGAGAACCGTCAGCGCATCGGTAGCTTTGGGTTCGAGTAATGTCTTTCGGGTTTTTGCTTAAAGTGATAGTGCGGACTATTTTCTTTACTATCTTGCGTTTGGTAAGATTGCCAGTAATCTTTACTGCCTGATATCTCGTTCCTTTAGTCAAAGTCATTATTGTAGCATACGAACAGCCGAGACGGTCTTCATTGAAGTCTGTTTTCAGCATACGTCCTTCTCTTTTCCGGGCAGACCGAATTTCATCTACGGTCTTTCCATCTTCTGCCTTATTGTGGGTATTGAAAACATCAGTGATAACTGCTATCTTGTTCTCAACTACAATACGTTTGACAAGGAATTTAATTTGTGGCATGAAAAGGTTTGTCAAATCATCCTTGCGCAATAGATATGAATACTCGCTGTTTGAATATAATCTCCTTGCTATATATCTTACTACACCATTCTTATTGCAATCCTTTCTCACGTAGCCAAACTTGATAGCGTCAGCAACAAGTCTTTTGAACTTGTCTTTTTTGAGATGCATAGTTTCGGCTGCTTTGTTGAGCGAAGTGTAAATAAGGTCAGATGAGCGGAACATCAACTTAATCTTAATAGCAAAACAGAAGGCGTCTAAACGTTTCTTGTCGCTTAGAGCCTTCTGCGCTTCTATGATTGATATTCTGATTAAGTTGTAGCCCATATTGGATATAAAAGCGAAACTCCCGAAAGTGAATGGGCACTTCCGAGAGTTTCTATGTTGTCTGGCTTAAGCCAGAAAGGAGGCAAATTCAAATTAAACCTTGTACCCATTTACTTGATTCGTTTGCAAAGGTAGTGTAAAATAAACTATCATGCAAGTGTAATTTAAACTGTTTAACACTGGGAACCGAACCTTAAATAAGTATAAATGTGATATGTTTGTGTAATATTTTAGATTAAAATACACTACCTTTGCAGCGGAAATATACTATTTAAATTAAATACGAATTAAATACAGGCAAGAAAGGAGGATTTTGTAAGTACTTGATATTTAGGAGATAACATTAATAGGGTTCAACTCCCTGCGGAATCACTTTCGGGGAGTTAAATGCTCCCCTTTTTTGTATCTGATAACCAATAACTAAAAATGTAAAACGCTGAATATCAAGTAAATAAGTAAAGTTAAAGAGATTGTATGGGTGTATGTAATACGTATCTGATGTGTATCTGTACGTATCTAATGTGTATGAAATATGACACAAAATAAATACGAATTAAATACACGAAACAAAAAATCGGGAAATGTGTATTTAATTTTGCCGTAAACCATTGATTAGAAAATGGTTACGGCTGTGAATGGAGCGTATTTAAAAACAATGTTTAACAATTAGCTTATGAAGATAGCGAAAATTAGGCTCGTTTTTGACCGTAGGCATACGGCTTCAAAAGACAAAGAAGGGTCGGTTGATATTAGGGTAGCCTATGGTGGCAAACAAAAATTTATCTCTACTGGTGTATCGGTATTGCCTACACAATGGGATATTAAGGCGGATTGCGTGAAGTTCCGTCTTGATGCGGTTGAGCTGAATAACAGATTAAGACAGTTGGTGAATGACTGCCACAAGATGATAGGAGAAATGGCGGAAAGCGGTATCGTGGATTTAGGTAAGCTGAACCGGGTTACTGATACAAGAGCATCGTCCATGACCTTTATAGATTACATCAAATCAAGAATACCTCAACGGAATGTATCGGAGCACACTCGGAACAGATACAGGTCATTCATCAAGGCTTTTTCGGAATGGGGGAAGATGATGTACTTCTCGGATATTACGGAGAGTAACGTCCGTGCCTTTGACGAGTGGCTGCATAGACGTGTGGTCGGTGGCAAGGGTCTTATGCAGAGTACCATTGCATCGTACCACAAATATCTGAAGATTTTCATCAATGACGCAATTACGGATGAGCTGGCGAGTGAAAATCCGTACCAAAGCAAGAGAATACACATAGACAAGGCGGAGGGCGGTCAGATTGCCTGTCTTACCATTGAACAGGTTGAGAAAATTGAGCAGCTTGATTTGACTGACGGATATTTACAGAGAACCAGGGATTTGTTTCTTTTCCAGTGTTATACTGGGTTGGCTTACTCGGATTTGATGAAATTCCGCTTGTCTGACTGCGAGAGGGAAGACGATGGTAGTTATCGGTTGAACGGCAAGAGAACAAAGACGAACACGGATTACACTCTTTATCTGACCGACAAGGCGGTGGAGATTACTCTTCGGTATGAGGGTCGGTTGCCTGTAATCAGTAATCAAAAGTATAATATGTACCTTAAGGCTCTCGGGCAAATGATTGGTGAACCCTCCCTTCATTCTCACATGGGGCGGAGTACCTTTGCTTCTACGATGCTCAACAGGGGTGTAAGTACTGACGTGATTAAGCATGCTCTCGGGCACACGACTACGCTGCAAACGAACAGGTATGCAACGATGAGAGACAAGACGATTAAGGATGCTTTCAAGAAGATGTAAAAGCTAACAGGAAACGTTACACAAGATGTTGCGTGTCGGGGATAAATAAAGGCTTGGGCGGTGGTGTGATGTGTAATGTTGGGTGTAAGAATAAAGGGTGTAGCGTTGGTTGACTGCACCCTTTATTTTAAATACGTAAAATCTACGGAATTAAAATTCAGCTCATTCTTAGCAACTTCCGATATAAATTCGGTTAGATACTTTTAGCCATATTGGATATAACATCATACATTTTACCAAGGAAACCGTTTTCCTCCGCTATGTCAAGCTTATTCTGCTTAGTCTTACGCTTGTATGAATTGATTGATATTCCGTAAGAGTAATAAAGTATTTCGTAAATTTTGTGCCATACTTCACATTGCCGTGTGTTGGTGGCGGCGGAGTATCTGTTGACAAGCTGTCTTACTTTGTCTCTAAGTTTGACTTCGGGGACTTTATTAGTAGAAAGACTTACGGACAAGAGTAGTTTGCCGTTCTCTTCCCTTTCTTTATCCCATGCATCCAACCTGTTTTCGAGTTTGTTCATCCTTTCCTCCTGTTCTTTTAAGGCGAGAACGCTCTGGTAGAACAATTCGGTTGCGCTCTTTGGCTTTTTTGCTTCTTTCAACCGTTTTTCACATTCAATGAAGTACTTCCTTGCGATGCGTCCCTGTTCGTTATTTTCAACCATTGCAAGTTCCTTTGCCATATCAAGGGTTATTGCATATTCCTTTGTCGGTCTACCTCCGTTAGGGTTTTCCCCAAAATTGGGGAAAACTTCAAAGTCCTCATTTTCAACGAAGCCGTATTTTTCTATCCGGCTTTTTATCCATGTTGAAAAGTCTCTCCCTACCATTAAAAACTGATGTAATTCTCTTGCATTTACGACTTGCGTATTGTTGCGCTCTTCAACTTTGATAATTTCTTCCATGATTATGTCCTTTAATTATTTCTTCTATTTTACTTGTACAATAATCTGAATGTTTCTTTCCCCTGTGGTGTTATTAGCGTCTGTAATCCCGATTTGTGTTCGTCCCCCCAGTCTTTTAGCTTGAATAAGACGTTTGCGTGTTGTGAGTAAGGTTTGATTTTCCCTTTCTTGTCTCGGTATATGAACTTATCACGAATAAGAAGTTCTATAAACTGGTTCTGTTTCAGTCCTATCTGCTTGGCGGTATCACGGAAGTTTGTCAGCGTGTTGCGCTCGACAAGATTGTCGAAATAGTCAGCCTTGGGAGTTTGTTCTGCAAGTAGTTTCTGTTGCTGCTCTATCTTCTCCTGTTGCTTTGCTGCGAGCATAAGAGCTTGGGCAAAGGTCTGTGGAACTTGTGATGAGTAACTTCCTGTCTTTCGGATTTTCTTCAATATCTCTTTTACTCCTTTTTTGAACTGCTTCGCTATTGGCTTGCGAGACTGCATGAGAACTTCATAAAGTCCGTCCTCTGTTAGAAACCACATTAATTGGCTCCCACCAAGGGTACAAACATTGTTTGTAACCTTTTCGTCATCATCCACATTGCGCATCATGGTTGAGACGTCTGAATGTTCAATCCACTCTGCAACGTCTTTTGCTTTGAACAGTGGTTCATCAGCTGAACCGTACACATCAATCTCGTGTCCGAGTAATGTACTTTTACAAATGACTTCGATTGCTTTGTCTAAACTTACTTCTTTCATCTTTTACTGGGATAAAAAGCGTCCCTATCTTCGGAGGTAGCAGCTCGTCAGATAGGGACTATATATAATCATTCGCTTATGATGTCTAATCGGTATGTGTGTTCTGCTACAACTCACGGTGCAAAATTAAGAAATGGATTTATGCGTTTTTCCGTTCACGCAATTTAGGGCAATAAAAAAGGATGCTTGTTAGGCATCCTTGTTGAGTTGTCATAAACGTTCAATTTCTTCTTTCTCTATTCAACCTCCATGCTCGGGGAGTTATTCTGTTACTACTATTATATCATTGCCATCAAATGCGGCAGGACAAACTGCTTGCAATTTGACAAAATTATCATCATCTATCTCACATACATTACCTTCAATACAGGTAATATGTATATTGTTTTCATTGATTACTTCTGCAAGTTCGTTCGCAATACCTCCAACAAATTCTATTTTCTTCATAATTAATTGACTTATCCGTGATGTCGAGGGCTGAATGATTATATATATTGTAATAACGCAAAATATTGTGATTTATTTTGTGTCGCACATAGATAATGCCATAAGACTAATCCAAAATGCTGCTTTCAGTATATCTCCGATAAATCTGTCTCTTGCCATGCGGTTGCATCTCCTTGTCATTTTGTCCGTGTCCTTGTTTGGAAACCAAAAACTCATTATGCTACCTCCTTTCTTTTCTTTGTCAGTTGTCTTACTTTGTACATATTCTTGTTCATAAGCTGTACTATCTCGTTGTGATATGCGCTCGGGTCGTTCATGAACCCTCGACACTGCACTATCGAGAAGTTCTTTAGATTGAGTTCTATTGTTTCCATGTGCTTGCCGTTCACCTGTGCTGACAGGATTAAACAGTCTGGCTTCTTATAGTAACCCATATCGAACACACAGTGGTGCATCATCTTGCCCTCGGCTCTGAACTCTTCTATTGACTTCAACGGCTGAATGGTAACCGTTCCGTCTGTTATGATAAGGCTTAAGAATTTCTTGATGAACTCATTGAAGTGCTTCTTTGCCTTTTTGTCGCTCATCGCTCTCATCTCCTCTCTTCTCCTCTCTTCTTCGGCTCTCTGTCGGTTAAGTCTGCGAGTATACAGATTGTGGGCGGTCTGCAAGTTCTGTGGGCAAACATAGATAGGGTTATGGATGTCTAAGTTAAGACGTCTTGCCATAGAGACGGTGTCAGACCATAAATTGTAATCTAAATCTTCGGTCAAATATCCGTGTTTCCATGCGAGCTTTACAATATCCTGGTCTTTGATATGGTTGAGCAAGAGAAGTTCGGCTATCCTCGGTTTCTGTTTCAGTATTGTTTCTAAGAATGGGAACTTGTCTACGTTCATATCGTCTGTCAACCATAGATACCCTTTGCCTATCATGTAGTACTGGTTCTCTTTGTAGTTACAGATTACTCTCTTTGCTTTTTTGGAACGGACAAAGAGTTTAGAGTAACCAATATCGGTAAGCCTGTTATAACAGTAGTTTCTGTTGTTCTGTCTTATCTTCATGGGACTGTCAGTTAGGAACGTGTCGTAATAATGCCCCATAGAGAAACGCTGCTTCGCCCTTACTGCATTGCCGTGCTCGCTCATATAGACTTGCATGAATTCTTGACAAACATTCTCTATCCTCTTGTGCTTGATATACTTGAAATATCTTACAACTGAATAGTCTTTCACTTGCTCCAACACCGCATAATATCTTGTGCGGTTGTACTCCTCGGTTGCTTGATAGAACTTGTCAAGCAGATATTGCGGTAATGGTCTTAATCTCTTGGATAATTCCTCTACCTCTTTTTGTATCTTGGTCTGCGGTTTCATATTAGAATAAACTTAGTTCTTGACACTTCGGGTTCTTACTCTCTTTCTTTGCCTTGCTGCCTTTCTTCCGTGGCGGTATAGGCATCTGTATTACCTTTGTCGGTTCGGTCTTTGGCTTGGTTACTGGCGGTGTTGTGGTTACGTTGCTCGGTAGTTCCTGTGCCTTGATACTGTCCTCTTGGTAATAGTGAATGATTTGTCCGGTCATTGTAGCATCACTCCAACCAACACAACGGCATGAGCCTTTCTGTTTCTCGGCTTCCTTGTATGCTTCGCTCTCTAAAAACTTGGCACATTCCTCTATTGATTTGTTCGGCTTTGATAGTAAAGCCTTGAACTCTGCATCTTTCTCGCTCTGCTGCTTAATCAGCATTTCAATATATGATTTTAAGTCATTCATGATGTTATGCTTTAAAGTTGAAAATGTTTAATCTCTCTATTTTTGCGGTTAAGATTTTATCTTTAATCTCGCTCCAGTGCTTGACAAGCTGCTCAATTAGGTAGAATGGGAGTTGTATCTTCCTAATGTTGTATTTCAGTGTGGATTTTTTCAACCCTTGTGTAAAATAAATCCTGTACACGGAATAGTTCCCTCTCTCGTCTCGATAATCTATCGTGGCATCACCTTGATTAAGGTCTAAAAAGGCTTTGCCGTGTTCGGTCGGTATCGTGTACTCTCCTGTATCACCTTTGCAGTTTTCTAAAACCCACTGTCGGATGTCGTTCCAACAGTGGATTAACTGGTTATTTTTTTCAACGTCTGCTTTCTTCATCTGTAAGCGGTTCTTCCTTTTCTCGTTTTAGATGTTCTCTGTACTCGGCTTCGGCATCTTCTAACTTATCGTACACGTCTGCGGATTGCATTATGTGCCCTCCCTGTGCGTCTGTGATTGCGACTTGGTAATAATACTCTATACCCTCGTTTACCTTTGTGAGAAATACGTAATGTCCCTCGTATTTGCTCTCGCCTTTTCTGATAATCTCCGTGTGCATAATTGCATCGCTGAACAATTCCTGTAATGTCATGATTTCTTCAATTTAAGTTCTTTATTAATTGTTTCTTTAATCTCCTTGTTCATATATTGGCGGTAGCCTTTGCCGTTCTTGCTGACTTTCCAAATGTAGCAAGTTCCTGTTTTCCTGTTGACTACTATTGGATAGGTCTTGCCGTTACTCTCGTACTTGTAATTAGTAACAAGCGTATCTCTCACGGCTGCTCGCTTTGTCTGCGCAAAGGTGTTGCCCTTTCTTGTTGTCTGCCCCTGTGCGCATATCGCACACAATAGGACGAATGATAATAATTTAATCTTCATATTTATCTGCATTAAAATCTGTTGTTATATAGTCGTCCGATGTAAGTATATACTTCTCCTCGGGGTGCTTAGAGTAATAGTTGTCCTCTACGGTGTCTATTGCTTCTTGCACGTTGTCTGCATCTACAATTATTTCCTTTTGCAGATATTCAGTGATTGTTACTTTGTATTTCATGTTCCTAAATATTACCTGTTAATACTCTCTTTAATTCTTTCTTAGCGTCCTCGGCATAAGCTCGGCACTGGTTGGATAATTCTGTATATCCTTTTCTGTCGTTCTCTCGCTCCATGCGCCTGAACGCTGCTACCCACAAGACAAAGTGTTTGATGTGCTCGTCTCGGGTTTTCCAATACCCTTTGTTCTTTTCTTCTAATAGTTTCATATTCTTCAGTTTAAAACAACATAATCTTCTTTTGCGACTGCTATAAAGGTGTAACCGCCTTTATAGAATTGTGTCATGCCCCCACACTCTGTTGTACGGTTGTCAACAAAGTGCTCACTCCACGTGTCTACGCACGTGTATCGGTCTATAAATTGCCTGTTTCTGATTTTGATTTTCATATCTTTTGAGTTTAAATTAATACTTGTGCCGTTGTCGGTGTCGCTCCGAAATAGTTTCTATCCTCAACGGCTGCGCTTTCACCTGTATAGAGTAACAATATTGTCGGTTATTACTCGCTTGGTACTCGGGTTAATCATATCGACTTTTAAATCCAACATTTTGGATATTACATTATAGTTCCCTCCGTCCTTTGCCTTGAAGTAGGCGAAATTGTCGGTGATGAACAATACTGCTGACTCTCCTCCGATATTCCCTGTGATGTCATTTAACCGCTCCTGTGCCGTTCCTCGGTCAAACAGTCTCTTTAAATCGTTCTTTGTTATCATGTTTCACTACATTTTCAATATTAATAATATGTTTTGCTATCTCGTCAATGCATACAAGCATAAGTGTTGAAAGTGGCTGCTTAATCATTACCTCCATAACACTTGTTATACGCTCGATTTCTTTCAGTATCTCTTTATCCATATAATATTATTCTTTCTCCGTTGTTTTCCTGTGTCATATCTTCGCTCAACTCCTTCTTGCGCTCTTTGATGATGCTCGCTACCGTGTTGTAAACGACTGGGTAGAAAGGTGTAATGACAATTATATTATTGCTCCAGCGTACAAAACACGGTGTACCTCCAATATATCCCAGATAGGGGAATTCTTGGATTACCGATTTTTCTATATATTGTTCATCGAACAACTTTGCAACATGCTCTTTTATCATTTTATATCCTCCTGTGTGATGTTATACACTTGCCCGTATGCGGTTTTGTAATATACGGTGGTTAGTCGTGCCGTGTGGTCGGGTCTAACTACTACATTAATTCTATCTCTGTTGCACTTCAATAAGCGTCTGTCGTATTGACTGTAAAACGTTATAAAGGCTTCTTTAAGCCTGTGCTCCGCTTCGGGTGTAAGTTCGCTAAACCCGCATGCCCTGTATAAGGCAACTACATTTTCTGATACTCTGTTCATAACTGTTTCCAAAATAATATGTTTATCGAATTGTTTTCTATCGCTTTGTATATCGATATGCCGTTGTCGTATTTAATCCTGTTGCTTATTTCATCGTATATCTTCTTTGTATCGCTTTTTAAGACTGGTTTGATACGTACTCTATTGCAGTCTATATACAGGTGAATAAGATTGTCGTCAACGGCTGCAACATATTTGTTATACACTCTGCTCTTTAGATAGTCTTCTTCGTCGAACAAGTACTTTATTTGCTCGATTGTAACGAAAAGCGGTTCAACCGCTCTTGTTATCTGTTCATCTCTGTTCATTTTTAATCTCCTTTATTTTTTTTAATAGTCCGTCTTCAGTATATTTCTCAACAGTAATCACCGATATATCGTGGTCTTTAAGAGTACAAGCGTAATTGATTGCGTCTTCGTCTGTTGCTCCGAAAATCGGTTCGCTACGACTGCACTCATCTTTATATAAACGGTTTACTCTGTGTGTAACGTCTATTGTTGATTCAAATATCTCTTCACTGGTTAAATCTTGTTGTCTTTTCATCTCTCTACCTCCCAATATGTTTTAATGATTATACTATATTTTGCGCCTAAAACATCAAAGGTGGTAACGTCTGTTTTCAAGTCGTCGGTGTTTTCTTCCATATCTCTGCACCACTCCTGTACTCTTAAAATAGTTTCTTTCTTTGAGCATATAATGTTCGTTACATTGCTCCGTGTGTGTGCAAAGATGCTAACCTTTGTGTCCACTCCGATGCGTCCTGTAAAGTACATTGTACCTTTCTTCTCTTCGTAAGAGTATTGTTCGTCAAGCACTTCATCTACTGCGTCAATAGATAGATT
>DCBP01000072.1 GCA_002314055.1 Prevotella sp. UBA1104 | reverse complement strand
AGTAAATCCAGTAAACATCATTTAGTACAGGAATACGCTCCTGCTGTTTGGCCCAAACGCTTCCGGTGTCTAGCCCAAACGCTTCCGATGTTTGGCCCAAACGTTACTGCGTTTTTGGGTGGTGTCTAAATCAGAAAGTTGATTAATTTATTTATCTCACTTCATCACCTCCCAGAAACTCTCCGGCAGACTGATATTCTTTACCTCTTTAGCCTTCTCAAACAGTGGGGCAATGTCTTCCGATTCAAATCCGGCAATGCCGCAGCCGATAGGTGTGACAAGGAACTTCTTGTCGGGATTCTGACGGGCATAGGCGATGAATTCAGCCACGTAAGGCTGAATGGTATCCGTTCCTCCCTGCATCGTAGGGATGGCATAGCTCTGACCTTGCATACCTACGCCTTGTCCCATTACTGCTCCAAAGTGTAAACGGGCTACACGGGCTGCACCACCGCCATGCATGCCGGCAAGGTTGCTACCAAACACGAAAATCTCGTTCTCCTTCAATGAGTTTATCCACTGAGGAGTAATCCTGTCTTTCTTTAAGTTTTCCATACTATTGTAATTATTTGTATAATGATTAGAGTTATCGTTATTATTATCCCCACTGCATGCCATTATGCACATCCTTGGTGAGGCAGCGTAAGACATGTCTGCAGAATTCTTTGCCTCTTGCTCCTCGCAGAATGACAGGCTTGTCTCGTATTCCGAGGCATCGAAATATCTCTTGAAATACGGAATCACCACATCGTGCATCATCTTCTGGCAACGCTGTGTAACGGCAGATGCCGTCATGCCCAACTGCGCAGCCACGTCCTTGCCCTTGAAGCCCTCGATGTATAGCATTTTCAGGATGATGGCGTTCTTGCTGTCGCGACCATAGCATCTGTTGCCGATGTCTTCTATCGTGCGGTAAAGTTCTTGTTCAAACATATTGTCGGTTACGTCAAACTTCATTTTCCTGTTCTCCTGCCTTGCCTCGAAACTCTCGAAGCGGTGTTCCTTCACCACAGCCTTCAGTTTGTCGAGTGTCAAGAAGCGGAATCCGTTGACCATCCACGTCTTGAGCGACGCGCTTGGCTTCCTGTCCTCAAGAGGCTTGAAGTGGTGCTCATAGAGATAAAGGTAATATTCGTGTGCGAGCGAGTAGAAGTCCAGTCCAGGCTTGCTCCGCAGACTATATTTCCTGTCGTAGATGCAATAAGCCACACGGCAGTAACCGTAGAAATATTCCTTTACAATCTTCGGATTTGAATCCCTTAAGCCTTGTAGAATCTCGTCGTCAGTCAATGCCGAGAGATTTGTTACTTTCGGCGTATTTGTATTCTCTGTCAATATCTTTTCTTTTTCCATATTGCTTCTCTCGTTTCTTAGTTCGCAAATTTAGTCTTTTTTTTCGGGATAAACCTTTTTATCCATATTTTTGTTTCCTTTTTATTTATAAGAGAAAAGTGTGGTGGAAATTAAGTTTAGCTAAAAAAAACAAGCGTATTTTTGATATTCTTCAGTAATTCGGATAATGTATTCCGTATTTAGGGTAGCATCCGTAAGTCATGTTTTCTTTAACTTTGCATCCATGAATCAGAACTCATAAAACCTGAGGATATGAAGAAAACAGGATTATTAACATTATTGGCAATAATATCATTAAGCGTTATGGCACAAAAGAAAATAGTACAGACAGCCGGACGCGCCCAACTGGGCGAGTTCGCTCCGGAGTTTGCCCGTCTCAACGACGATGTACTCTTCGGAGAAGTATGGAGCCGCAACGACCTCCTCTCGCTGCGCGACCGCAGCCTCGTTACAATCACCTCGCTCATCAGTCAGGGAATAACCGACAGTTCGCTGAAATATCACCTCCAGACGGCAAAAGGCAACGGAATTACCCGTACGGAGATTTCGGAGATAATCACCCACATGGCATTCTATGCCGGATGGCCAAAGGCATGGGCGGCCTTCCGTCTTGCCAAGGAAGTTTGGGCGGATGATGATAAAAACACGGTTGCGTCTGACGACAATGGAAAAGAAAACTTGACCTTCCCAATTGGCAACCCCAATACGGCGTATGCCAAATACTTTATCGGCAACAGTCATCTTGCATCGCTCGCCCCGAAGAACCTCAACAAAGACGAGAAGACCGCCTTGCCGATGAGCAATGTTACCTTTGAACCGGGCTGTCGCAACAACTGGCACATCCACCATGGTGCGCGCCAGATACTCATCTGTGTGTCGGGCAGGGGCTGGTATCAGGAGTGGGGAAAACCGGCAATTCCGCTCAAGGCAGGCGACGTGATAGACATTCCAGAGGGAGTGAAACACTGGCATGGCGCACAGAAAGACTCATGGTTCCAGCATATCGCCACGCATGTGGCAGTGGAGAACTCCTGTCCGGGGGCAGCACCAAACGAATGGCTTGAGCCTGTTAGTGACGAGGAATACAACAAGTTGGAAGATTAAAAAAAAAGCAGGACGGCACGCATGCCGTCCTGCTTTCATTCTAATTTAGGTTATCCTTTATATAATTGCGTAACAAAATCAAATGTCAGTTTTTTACATCATGGCAAAATTAGTGTCGGGATTCATCACGAGAATGCCGGAAGTGAGTTCAAACGGAGCTTGCTGACTGCTGCGTTTGTATGTGTCAACCGCCATCACCTTGTCGCCAACCATGTGATAAACCGTCATGTCGCCGGAAGGAGCGTAAGAAGAAGACATCTTGTCCCAGCGTCTCATCGACATGCTGTATCCGTAGTTGTCATAAGAGTATGTGTATAGTTCCGACGGTTGGAATTCTCCCGTTTCGGCATTCCATCGTAGAGTTTCCTTAGATGCAAGTCTGCCGCGGCCGTCGTAAGTGAAGCGTTGCTGCAGCTTGTTGGTGAGAACGCCGCCGTTATCGTTTAGAACCTCGATACGTGCCACGTTGTTGTCTTCGAAAGATGCATTGTATACATAACCGCTCTGGTTAGCTGTTGCTACGTTAAGGTAAGATGCGAGAACTGTAGCTGCTGTAATGATTGCTTCCATAATTCTATATTTTTTAGTTGTTTGATTCATTTGATGTTTTCTACATATAAAACGAAGACGATATACAATTTGCTACAAGAAACTTCGTCTTTTTTATTCGTTAACAGTTCTCTGCTTACAAAATGCTCAGATAAGAATTATCCCCACATATAAATTTTCTGTTAAAGAAATATAATGCTTGTTCATAATTTCCTTTTCTTTGCGTTTATAAATCAAAAGCTCCAGTGGCACGTAACTGATATAAAAAAGTAAAATGGTTCAAGAGGAATTTGAAAATATTGCAGCGTCGCTTCGCAGCCGGGTTATCTCGGTTGCAAGGGGGTATGGGCTTAATGCAGATTCGGCAGAAGATGTGGCACAAGACGCAATGCTGAAACTTTGGACCATACGCGAGAAATATTCTGGCGACAAACAGGCTATGGCACTTGGCGTTACTATAGCCAAGCATCTTTCGATAGATATGCTCAGAGGGCGGCGGTGCTCACAGCTTGATGATATAAAAATATCCGACAGCCAGTATTGTCAACCTGACTCAAGGCTCGAAAGTCAGGAAAACGAATTGTGGCTGAAGATGCAGTTAGACAGATTGCCTTCAACGGAATATTCCGTTTTACATCTCCGGCAGGTAGAACATAAGTCTACGGAAGAGATTGCTGCCATCGTTGGCATCAGCGAAAAGTCGGTGCCGACGCTTTTGGCAAGGGCGAGGAAAAAGCTGTTGGAGGAGATGAAAAGAAGGTAAAAAGGGAAAGAAGAATTAAAAACTTGAACAAAGATGTTTAATATGGATATAAGGAAACTGATAGATAAGTTTATGGACGGCACTTCTTCTTTGGATGAGGAACGGATACTCGCCGACTATTTCCGACAGGAGACAGATATACCTGCAGACCTGGAACCTTACCGCAAGATGTTTGCCTATTTCGATGGTGGCATGGCGGACGGAACGTTGCTTAAAGGCGATGAGGTGGTAGAGAATGTTGACAACAGTTCTGTAGAGAGTAGAAGGGGCGGTATTACAGTATATCTCCGCCGTATCTTGTATATCGCTGCCTCCGTTGCCGTGTTGTTCATCGTGGCATATAATGTAATAGGTGGAGATGATGATAAAGGTAATGGCAAGTCAATCGCCAGTGTAACACCGGCAGCATCACTTGCTGAAAATACCGATACTGTAAATGTGGCGGCAGATTCCACCCGGAATATTGACGGACAACAGAATGAAACCGCTCCCGTCAGTCGCACTCCGCGCAAATACCGATATAAACCGGCTCCTCCGGAGGTGTTGACGGCAAAACTCCAGACTTCTGAATTGGCTGATTCCGTGGACGGGACAGCAAGTCGATTGGCGGAAGCGGAACTCCGTAAGGTGGAACTCGAACAGCAGTATATGCTGAATATGATAAAAGCCGTAAATCTGATTCATTCTGTGGATATCGCTGAGGTGGCAGACGAGGAGGTGTATTAGAAGAAACTAACACCCACCATAACCCTCCCGAAGGAGGGAATGACATTACTCTTGAAAACTGAAAAGAGGGTAGTAATGGAGGGCGTTAAAGGAAAATATTTGGATTAATCTTATTTTGAATGAAAGTTTTGATAAAGCGAGAAAGGATTTTTATTATGAAAGGAATTATTAAAGGATTAGCAGTGGCGGCAATGGCATTCTTGCCGCTTGCGGCTTCGGCACAGAAGAATATCGACAGTGCCGTAAACACTTTCGGGGCTAACACAGGCAAATATGGTATCTGGAACAAGGTGGAGGACAGGGATGACGGCGGTGCATACTGCATAACCTACAAGTTTCAGCTGCCTAAGAAGGAAGAAAAGAAAATTGACTTTCTGCGCAAGGCGTTCTACGAGGACGTGTCGGATGCATACGATGTCTTTATAAAGAAAGCTGGCGACAAGACCAAAAGCAATAAACTGATAGCCTATGGCGACAACTTGGATAAAAGGCTGACTTTGGGATGGGCAAGTGGAAAGGACAATACGGACAAAAACTATCTCTTCATGTGGGTTAACAGCAAGGAGAATGCCGATTATCGCTATGTCTACGGATTGGAATGGGAATATATAGGCAACAAGGTGTGTGGCTCGGTGGTAAAAATCTACAGCCGTAACCCACAGAAGGCAAAGAAAGAAAAGATAACTATAGTAAACGATCAAGTTGGTGTTGAGGCCGATTTGGAAGACTTAAAGTCTATTGCTAGCGATATGAAAGACTTGGGCAATAGCATGAAAGAACTGAAGTCTCTTGGAAAGATAACGAAGATGTTTGGCGGAAAACTGCGGTCTGGCAATGATGTTATAGAACAGAAAGACGGTAAGATGGTGATCCGTTCCGGCAAGCAGAATCTTGTAATCAATGCCGACGGCTCTATCGATATGGATGACGGCGAGGGTAACAAGATGTCGCTCGACGGCAATGGAAACGTTACCAACATGACGAAAGGAACCGATTCTTCAGACCCCGTGCAGGAGTTCGGCAACTTGCGTGCCGCCTATCTTAACAATATCCGCGAGGGTAATGTCGGCAACACTACCATGCTCACCGGACTTGCCAATTCTATCCTTGACCTCTGCAAGCAGAAAGGCCAACAGATGACAGCTTCAGAGAAGCAGCTCTGCATCGAAGGACTGAAAGACATGCAGGAGCAAACGCCCGATAAGTTTATTAAGGGAATCTTCGGTGTGGCAATAAGTGAACTGAATAAATACTCCAAGAAATAAAGATGAATGAGCGGCAAGTATACTTGTCTGAATCCCTACATTTCCAGAGAGCGGAAGTGTAGGGATTTTCATGTATAGGCTGTATAATTCACAGGATGATATATTTATTCTATATTCTGTATGAACCCAATTTATAACGCATTATAGATACAAAAAATAAACTAATAAATAATTTCAATACACAAAACCCCACTATTTGTATAAAAATATTGTATATTTGCAAAATACAAGAATAACTATCAATATTAAAATTTATAAGATGATGAAAAAGCACAATTCTTCAAAATCTTTGATGACATGGGCACTTATGCTGCTCGTGGCACTGCTTGCCGTTCCGATAGGGATGGAGGCACAGACGAAGTTTGGTTTCCAGGATGATTTCGATTATCCTTTGGGAGACTTGTTTGGTCAAGGCGGATGGATGCACGACACAAACAAGCAGTCTGCGAACCCAATACAGGTTGTCGACAAGGCTCTTGTGTATGAGGGCTACTGCGACAAGACAGACGGTAAAAGTGTGAAACTCGGAAAGGAGAAATCGTCGGAGAAACTCCAGAAACGCTTCGATGCGTCTGACGATGGTGTCATGGAGGGTAGCGTTTATTATTCGGCACTTATAAATATTGCGGAGCAGCCTACGGGCAAATGTTATCCAATGGCTCTCACTCTTCGTACAAAGGCATCTGTGGTGGATGAAGGTAAGAGCGGAGTAGACCTTGGTAGAGTTTACCTTGACAAGGGAGACAACGATGATGAGGTGAAAATCGGTATAGAGCGTGGTGGTACAAAACCCGTTTATTCGGCAACTACGCTAAAGCTGAACCAGACATATCTTATTGTTGTAAGATATGAAGTGCAGCCTAATGCTGAATATAAGGGACAGGGACTTGACAACGTGTATCTTTATGTAAATCCGGCAAGTTTCACTACAGAACCTTCCACTCCAAATGCTATAATTGATGGAGTGAACTTTACTGGATCAGGAGTGAAAAGTTATGGACTTCAGGGATTTGCCTTGCGCCAAAGTACCACATCTTCTGCGATTGCCCCCGAGATGTATGTCGGTTCCGTCCGCGTTTCCGATACTTATGCCGGACTCTTCGGCAAAGGCGGAGAAGACAAAACCCCGACATTCAAGGTTTCAAAGAAATCCCTCGTTCTTGGCGAGGTGTATACTGGCGACGAATACAACGAAACGATAACCGTTACGGGCGAGAACCTTACGGGCAATGTTACGGTAGAGTCATCGTCGCCAGCCGTAACCGTGTCGCCGGCAACACTATCTGCTGCCGATGTTATGAGCGGCGACGGAGCTAAGCTGAAAATAAACGTGGCTTATACTGACGGCGAACAGAATGCCACCATAACGCTGAAGAGCGAGGGCGCAGCCGACCAGCAGATTAAGATTTCATGGACCGGATATACTGTTTCAGAGGTAAAAACCATCAAGGAACTTTACAGTAAAGACCCGGAAGCAGGTGAGGTGTACAGATATTCGGGCGAGGCAACGATATCGTTTGTCGATAAGGGCGCAACGAAGCCGGTTTATTATCTGCAAGATGCTACCGGGGCAATAACCATCAGCGACGAATGGGAAGTTTTGAAGACCACCGACTATAACGCTGGCGACAAGCTCACTGGGACTATCCTCGGTGTTCAAAGCTCGTTCGGCACAATGAGTGCCGTGGCATACAACACAAATCTCGGTAAGGTCCTCTCTACTGGCAACACAGTAGCTCCTGTTGAGGCCACACTCGAGCAGCTCAAGGCTTCGCCAGCCGACTACATGCAGCAGTTGGTAAAGGTGAAAGACCTTAAATTCAAGGACATTGCCGAGGGTACAACCTTTACAGAAGGTATGACGCAGCCTGTCGTTACCGACGGCACGGAGGAGGCTAAAGTTCGCATCTTCAAGGGCACTTCGCTTATCGGCAAGAATATCCCGACGGACGACGTAACGCTCGTTGGTCTCTTCACCTCAAAAGCAATGATAATCGGTCCGCGTGGCATCGAAGACATCACCGTGCAGCAGCCACAGGGCGATCCTTCTATCGAATTCACTCCGGAGAAGATAGAGCAGAAGGCAGGCGCGCTGGGCAAGACCGTGGAGGTGGCGACAATCCACGTATCGGCAAAGAACATGACGGCAGTAACGACATTTGAACTTGCAGGAAAGAATGCCGACCAGTTCTCACTGTCGCAGTCGAAGATAGAAAAAGGTAACAGCGAGACTGATATCGTCATCTCTTATACCCCGACGGAGGTGGCTGTGCATAAGGCATACATTATGGTGAACTGTCCGAGCATTGAGGATTACTACAAAACCATTAACTTTAGTGCCTACGCCATCGACGAGCAGAATCCGCCAACGATAACCGTCA
This sequence comes from Prevotella sp. UBA1104, assembly GCA_002314055.1. Classification (GTDB taxonomy): domain Bacteria; phylum Bacteroidota; class Bacteroidia; order Bacteroidales; family Bacteroidaceae; genus Prevotella. The sequence continues at coordinate 8,726 of DCBP01000072.1, read as the reverse complement.
GCCCGACGGAGCTGCCTAAGTTCCAGGCAAAGGTGGGCGAGACAAGTGAGCAGACTCTTGAGATTACCACGGCAAACATGCCTGACTATGCCTACGTAAAGGTGAAGGATGCCGGACAGTTTATCCTCAGCAACACGATGCTCATGCGCAACACCAAGAACACAGTGAAGGTTACCTTCAAACCTACCGTTGCCGGAACATACAACACGTCGCTCATCTTCTCTGCTCTTGGCATGGAGGATGTAGAACTACCTCTTGAGGGCGTTGCCACGGGCGATACTCCCGATGAACCGAAAGAGGGCGTTGACTTTGTGCTCAGCGAGGAGAATCCGCTGAAGCAGCTCAACGAGAAATTCGACAATATCACCCGCAACAAACCGCTTGCTCTTGACCGCTGGACTAACTCTGCCCTTGAGGGTACACGTGCCTGGTGGGGATATTCGTTCCTGGATTACGACACGGAGTCGCCTAACGAGAAGGTGGCTAAGGTTACGGCATACGACTCTAAGGTGGAGAGCGGCAGCGGCACACCGGCACAGATGATTCTCGTAACTCCGCCACTCGATTTCAAGAATTCTGCCACTAAGGTATTTACCTTCAAGGTGCGTGGCGACTATCTGCAGGACAACCAGACCGACAAGCTTGAGCTTTGCTATATAGATATTGCCGACGGCACGCCGTATATCCAACCGCTTACGGAATGCAAGATGCCGGCAACAAAGGATGAGAGTGGTAAATGGTATCCGTATACCGTAGACCTCACAAACCAGGAGGTTGCCGATGTATTCTTCATGGCGTTCCGTTTCACCAGTACCCGTGGTGCAGACAACAGTGCGACATACTATATCGACGATGTTACATACGGATTGGGAACCGACGGCATTTCATCGGTAGCAACAGGAGTTGCAGCCGACAGCCAGGCTGTTTACGACCTGTCCGGCAATATCGTAGCCAACGGCACAGCTACTCTAAAGTCTCTCGCTCCGGGAATGTATATCGTGAAGAGTGTGGTTGGCGGAAAAACCGTAACGAATAAAGTAATGGTAAAGTAAACTACTGTCCTTCTTATAGGATAAAATAAAAATCCTTCATCGCGTTGGTATCTTAAAGAGATACCGCTGCGGTGGAGGATTTTTCGTTTTTTTATGTCTTGTTCTGTAAATAACATAATAGGACAAATCATTCTGTGAAGAGCACTAATTAGGCAAAATCCTAAAATTTGAGTATTGTGGCTTTTTCCGAATCATCATAACTTTGCACACGAATTTAGAGAGTTATAGGTAAAAAGATTTATTTTCTTATTTTATCCATTTGGAAATTTTATGAATATCAAGAAATTAGGACTCATAGCCATGAGCATGCTATGCACCGTGGCATTGCTGGCGCAAACCGCAAATAATAAATCGACTGGAATACTTCTCGTGCATTACGGAACGGGGAACGACCGTAGTCGTAGTGTTACGATAGACAAGTTGGACAGCATCGTGGCAGAGCGCTTTGCCGACTGCAAGGTCATGGAGGCTTATGCAGCACCTTCTGTGATACGTATGCTCGGAAAGAGAGGAATAAAGAAACTCTCCATTCCGGAGGCTCTCGACTCGCTGAAGACTCTCGGCTGTCAGAGGGTTGTAGTGCAGAGCACTATGCTTCTCGATGGCGTGATGACCGACATGTTGGAGGATTACGTCGAGAAGGCTAAAGGGAAGTTCAGCGAGATAAAAGTAGGGCGACCGCTATTGTATTCCGTTGACGACTGCCGGAAGATGATTGCTGTAATCGGCAAGAATTTGGCTGCCGACAAGACAATAGATGTAGGAAAGATGCAAGTCGTACTCGTGGGGCATGGCAGCGACAGTCCGGCAAACGCCATGTACAGTCAGCTCGACTATCTGCTGAAAGATGAAGGCAAGGCGGAGTGGCATGTAGGTACAATCGAGGGGTATCCCACAATAGAGAATGTGGAGCGCCAATTGAGAAAAAGCAAGACAAAGAGAGTTGTGCTCGTCCCACTGCTTTATATCGCCGGAAACCATCAGAAGGAAGACATCAATGGCGTGTGGAAAGAGGAATTGCAGAAACAGGGCTATAAGGTTAGTGTGCTCGGCAAGGGACTCGGCGAGATGCCGGAGGTACAGGAGATGATAATTGAAAGGATTAAAGCACTATAGTCACCTATAGCCCCCAGCCCCCCTCCATCTCCCCCAAGGGGGGAGGGATTGCAACTGATGCGGCATATAGAAACGGTTACTTTTAATTGCCATAACCTTACAGATTTATCATTACTAAATCTGTANNACACGGTTAAATACCCCCCCCCCTCCCCCCCCCCCCCCCCCCCCCCCAAAGGGAAGGGATTGCAACTGATGCGACACATTGGAGTGGTTTTATATAGATAAGTAATATATGTAATAATGTAAAGAACAAAAGTTTTAAAGTAATATATGAATAGCAGAATTTTATTCTTAGCCGTGGCAGCATCGTTGGGATGCGTAAATGCCGTGGCAGACAACGTGGCGAAAGGAGACAATGTAGATAACGACAAGGCGATAGAGCTGAACCCGGTAGTCGTAACAGGAAACGGACACCAACAGCTGTTGAAGTCGACAACAACACCAGTGCATGTATTGTCGCAGAAACTCATCAAGGAAACAGGTTCGACAGACTTCCAGGATGTTCTGACAAAACTAATGCCGCAGGTGTCTTTTGCACCGAACGCCATGGGTTCGTATATCCGTGTTAACGGACTGGGCAACAAATACGTCCTCGTGCTTGTGAACGGTAAGAAGATGATTGGCGACATTGCAGGAAACGTAGACCTCAGCCGTATCAACATGTCGAAAGTTAAGCGCATCGAGGTGCTCGACGGAGCTGCATCGGCTCTTTACGGATCGGATGCCATAGGAGGAGTGATTAACATTATTACCGACGAGAAGACGCTCGACAATGTAGCAATCTCTTCAGATACGAGAGTGTCGGGAGAGGGACAGTTCTCTGAGGGAGTGAACCTCGACGTTACTTCAAAATACCTCGACTCGCATACGTCGTATTTCCATCAGGAAGCTGACAGCTATCAGAACAACAACAAGGCTCTTGATGCCGACGGAAAGGAATATGAAACGATTGCTCCGCTTTTTATCGGATTCAACTCAAACCTTATCAACCAGCGCTTTGACATCAAACCGACAGAGAACTTCTCGATGTATGCCGGAGGATCATACAACTATAAACTCACCGACCGTCCGAATACACGCACAGATGTAACCGGCGGTTCCGACTACGACATGCGCAGTGAGGGATGGCGCTGGGAAGCCGGAGCTAAATATAAATTCGGCAAACATTCGTTGCTGCTCGATTTCGTGAACGACAACTACCACTACGGCAATCTCTATCAGGTGGACACGAAGAGCAAGAAGGCTGGCGACTTTGTGCGCAACAAGTTCCAGAAATATTACGAGGCAGAGTTGAAGGGTGTGTTCCACTTCTATGATAAGGCAACGACAATTGTGGGTGCCGACTGGCGTAACGACTTCCTTACTGCCACAAGTGGCGACGTTAACAACAATGTGTACACTCTTGCTGCATACGCCCAGCACGATATGGAGATTGTTAAGAACCTGAGCGCTACGCTCGGTGTGAGATATACCAAGCACGGCACGTTCGGAAACAACTTCACCCCTAAGGTGTCGTTGATGTACGCTCCGGGTAACTTCCGCTTCCGTGCTGCATACTCTCGCGGCTTCCGTGCACCGGGACTCGACGAGCTTTACTACCACTACTTCAAGATAATGGGCAAGCGTCCGGTAATAACCTTCGGAAATACCAATTTGAAAGCTGAGCGCAGCCACTATGTATCGCTGAGCGCAGAATACAGCAACCGCATCTTCACTCTCTCCGTTATGGGATACATGAACTTCGTGAGCGACATGATCGTGAAGGAGAACATCGCCGTGGATGATGATATCCGCAAGGAACTTGCTGAGCAATTCCCTGAGGCAACAGCCGACCAGCTGGCACAGCTCAAGACCTACGGACATTATATCAACAGCAACAAGGGTATCGTGAAGGGCGTGCAGGCAAATGCTTCGGTAAATGTTACTCCAGACCTTACACTCATGGTGAACTATGCCTATACAAACGGACGCTCAAAGACGGGGGGAGAATGGATTAACCTTGAACGCACGTTCAAGAACAGCTTTACTGCCGGAGCAAACTACAGCCACACATGGCGCAACTATACGCTCGGCGTGAATCTCAACAGCCGCTTCCAGTCGCGCACATACTATCCTTCTTACGAGGATGCTCCAGGTTATGGCGTAGTGAACCTGAACACAACCCACACATTCACTGTGGGCAGAATGTTCCGACTGATGCCGAGCATCGGTGTTGACAATATCTTCGACAAGACCGACCATCGCGTTGATACCGACACACGCCGTTATGCCCTCTATTCACCGGGCAGAATGTTTGTCGTAGGGCTGAAGGTGAACTTTGCAAAATAATGTTGCATAGAAGCTTTGCAAAATAACTCTGCATAGATAAATAATGAATACAAAAAAGGTATTATACAAATTACACCTGTGGCTGTCGCTGCCGTTGGGCATTCTTATTATGCTCATCTGTCTGTCGGGAGCCACATTGGTGTTCAAAAACGAGATCCGCAATGCCTTGGGAATGCCCAAGGTGGTTGCGCCTCACGGTATGGGCAAATCGCATGGTATGGGCAAAAAGCATGACGGGCGAAATGTGCATGGATTCGACAAGCATCATGAGTCTGGCAAGTGGCACGGTATTACAGGAAAGAGTGCTGATGCTCCGTATGGAACAACGACGAAAAGGGATTTCTTCTCCTATGTTACTAAGTTTCATACCGGACTGATGATGGGTGCTCCCGGAAAGATTATCGTTACCTATACCACGCTGTTCTTTGTCTTTATCCTCGTAAGTGGTATATGGATATGTCTGCCACGTAACGGCAGACAGTTGCGCAAGAGGTTTACAATAGATACAGGTAGAGGTAGACGGAAACTCCTTTACGACCTTCATGTCAGCCTTGGCTGGTGGACTATTGTTTGGCTATTGTTGCTCGCCGTTACAGGACTTGGTTTCGGACTGAAGCTTGTGCCCAGAGGATCGGAGATGATGACCGTGTTCCACGAGTTGCATATTGGTTCGTGGGGCGGAATGTTTACAAAGGTTATTACTTTCATTGTGAGCATCATCGGTGCCTCGTTGCCCGTTACCGGCTATTGGCTGTATTTCAAGAAAAATAAGCAGAATAAGGTATAAGAATCTTTGTTACAGTTATTATATATACAAATCCCCGACTCTTTCTTGATGAGAATGTCGGGGATTTGTTTATTTTCTTTCTGTCATAAATATTATCATTCTAATTTTGCTTAGAAAAATGTCAGCTCGGATCCACATCGTAGTAAATCTGCAACGACGTGTAGCGCTTGTCCTGTTCCATCTGCTGCTGGACACTGTACAGACACTGGCGCACACCCTTCATGTCGATGCCCATTTCAAGCTTGAGCATAATCTTACGGATAAACAGTGTGCGTACTTTCGACACCGAGGGCTTGTCGGGACCGAGCACTCTCTCGCCGAGCCACTGGCGCAGTCTGCTGCCCATCTCAATGGCTGCCGTCTCGACACGCCGCTCGTCTTTGTGCTTCATATATATATATATAAGGTGGTAGAACGGTGGGTAGTGGAACAGACGTCGCTCGGCAAGCAACTGTGCATAGAAAGATTGCCAGTCGTTGTCTACAATCTGCCGTATCACAGGTTGCTCCACATCTTTAGTCTGGAGAATAACCAATCCTCTGCCGCCTTTGCGCCCAGCTCTTCCTGCCACTTGCGACATCATCGTGAAGGCATGTTCATAGGCGCGGAAGTCAGGTTGGTTGAGCATAGAGTCGGCATTGAGGATGCCCACCACTTTCACGTGGTCGAAGTCGAGTCCCTTGCTCACCATCTGCGTACCGATAAGAATCTTAGTCCTGCCGGCAGAAAAATCATTTATTATCCTTTCATAGGCATTGCGGGAGCGAGTGGTATCGAGGTCCATTCGTGCTACGGGCACTCCGGGGAAGAGTTCCATAATCTTTTCCTCAATCTTCTCCGTGCCATAGCCGTATGGCCTGAGGTCTTCACTCTCGCAGTTAGGACATTTCTTTGGTACAGAGTATGTAAAACCGCAGTAGTGGCACGTAAGTTGATTCATGTTTTTATGGAGCGTCAGACTGACATCGCAGTTTTCGCATTTCGGAACCCATCCGCACACCCTGCATTCTATCATCGGGGCAAAGCCGCGGCGGTTTTGGAAAAGTATCACCTGTTCGCCGTTTTCCAATGCTTCCTTCATGGCATGTAGCAGCATTGGCGACACCGGACCGTACATCATCTTGCGGCGTTGCATGTCCTTTACATCCACAACTTTAATCTCCGGCAATTCGATGCCCTGGTATCGCTGGTTAAGTTCAACGAGTCCGAATTTTCCGTTCTTGGCATTGTTCCAGCTTTCGGCAGACGGAGTTGCCGAGCCGAGCAGCGTCTTCGCCCCAAACTGTTGAGCCAGCATGATAGCCACGCTGCGTGCGTGATAGCGAGGGGCGGGATCCTGTTGCTTGAATGACGTCTCGTGTTCCTCGTCGACAATTACGAGTCCGAGATTGTTGAACGGCAGAAGGACTGCTGATCTTGCTCCAAGAATCACGTCGTACGGAGTGGGGGAGAGCTGTTTCTTCCATATCTCCACGCGTTCCGCATCAGAGTATTTAGAGTGGTAAATGCCCAGACGGTCGCCAAACACACGTTGAAGTCTCTGTCTGATTTGTACGGTTAGTGCAATCTCCGGCAGTAGGTAAAGTACTTGCTCATGGCGTTCCAGGGCTTGTTTTATAAGATGAATATATATTTCAGTCTTTCCACTCGATGTTACGCCTCGCAACAGTACCACCTTTTTACTCAGAAACTGGAACAGAATCTGGTTGTAAGCCTCCTGTTGTGCGGCAGACAGCATCTTTACGTTGTCGAGATGAGGCTCGCCACCGCAGTTGAGTCTTCCCACTTCCTTTTCATACGTCTGTAGAAACTTTTTGTCGATGAGTTGTTTGAAGACACCAAGAGAGCAATGAGCCTCATTCATCAGTTCTTCCTTAGTTATCTCTACAACCTGCTCATCGGGATAGTCGCCAACAAGAGTGTCCCAATGCGACATGGCGAGAAACGTGGCAAATGTCTTTTGCTGGGCAAGAGCCCTCTTCAGAATGCCGAATGCAATATGCAGAGCCTGTTCGTGGCGGAGATTTTCAGGCAAAGTCACGTATGTCTCAGTTTTAGGCTTAAAACCATCCACAGTCTTCAGCCCTGCAGGCAGTGCCGCATTGAAAACATCGCCTATAGGCGACATGTAGTAGTAGGCAATCCACTGCCATAGTTTCAGCTGCTTTTCGTTAACCACAGGTTGCTTGTCGATAACTCTTTCTATGGGCTTTACATTAAAGTCCGGCTTCTTGTCGTGTACTTTTACAATGAGTCCCACGGTGAGTTTCGATTTTCCGAAGGGCACAAGCACTCTTGCTCCGCTTATAGCCAGCTGTTCCATTCCTTGAGGAATGGAGTAGGTAAAAAGGCAGTTAAGCGGCAGTGGCAATATAATGTCGATGTATTTTGTTTCTTTCTCGCTCATAATCGGATGCTAAGGTACAGAGTTTTTCTGATTATTCCACAATTATTGCATCTTTTATTTATATTGTCCTTAATTTTATGCTTCCGTGATTTTATTTTGTTCCGACATGCCATTTGATTGTTTTTTTTATTTAAATTTGCAGAGATATTAAAAGTTAAATATATAATATAAGCATGATGAAGAATTTCTTAAAGAGAGTTTTGCCGGTATTCATCGTAATACTCGGCATCGGTGTGTTTACAGCTTGTGGAGATGATAATAACGATCCGACTCCTTCGCCAGACGAGTATACAAAAGGTACGTTTACCTTCTGTTATGGAGCACTTGAGAGTGAGCTTGATATCGCTACGTTTAAGTTTAAATTTACATACCTTGATGAAAAAGGAAAGGAGAAAACCGATGAGAGTATAGTAAGCAAGGAAGGTTTCGTATATAACAACCCAAATCCGCTTGTTCCTGTCGAAGGCATGAAGTTCTGCAAACTGTCGGTACCTGTTAATGCTCTTCCGGGTTCAGTAAAGTGTGAGACTTTCATTATTCTGAAAGGAGCGGAGCAGCTGACGAATGACAAGTATGATCTTGCACAAATAGTGTTTGTGTATTTCCAGCCAAATGGAGCACAGTATGCACAGACTTGGAGCTCTTCTTCTGTAGTACGTTACGGAGGGGTGAAGAAGGACAAACTTTCGAATGTCGTAGAGTTGTTGCAGAAATCAGCAAGCAATACTTTTGTAATTCAGAAAACCGGTGCCGTAAGTTTGTATAAATAGATTCAACTTGGGATTTTTTGACGGTAAAAAACAAAAATTTTTTTCAGTAAAATTACCCTCACACCCTCACTCTTGCCTCGAAACTCCCTGTATATCGGCGTTTCGAGGGTGAGGGATAGTGTGAGGGATGGTGAGGGTAAGTGTGAGGGATGGTGAGAAAAATGCATTTGTTTTGAAAAAAGTTCAAAGAAAATTTGGAGGTTACAAAAAAAGTTCATACCTTTGCAACCGCTTACAAGAGCAAGGGCGTTTAGCTCAGCTGG
>DCBP01000100.1 GCA_002314055.1 Prevotella sp. UBA1104 | reverse complement strand
TTCATTTCCGATGGTTAGACCCACTTGGGATAATTGGAGCTTAACGCCAAAGACCATAATAAGTGTGATATGCCAGAATCAGTAAAAAAACAAATTACTACAGTCCTTAATGAAAATATAGAGAAATACAAATGCAAGATTAATGCAAGAATGGAGGAATTTGCCAATAATGAAATTGAAAAATACGAATTGTGGGCAAATGATCAGCTTGTACCTCTACAAAATCAAATAATAGAGATTAGGAAGGAAAAGGATGCATTGCATAAGCAGGTTAGAAAAGAAAGAAATGTTAAGGAAAAGTTATTGCTAAAGAAGAAAGAGACTCTTTTGGCTGATAAGTTGACTAAAATACAACGTAGTTATTTTGATATGGAAGATGAATACAATAAGGATGTTGACCAGATGACAACAAAGTTATTGGAATCATTGGAATGCAAATATGGTAAGCAACTTTTATTCTCTGTCAGATGGAGTTTTGTATAACTTTTACACAAAGAAGCTATTGAGAATATGATTAACGGCAAAAGTAAATATACCAACTTTGACTAATACATCCGTCAAGGTGAGCCGAATCAAAAGGAGAAGGCCTCCATTGGGCAGACGGCAATCGGACTGCAGGCTGTGGATGGCTTGCAGACTTCTGATTACCTGAAGGTTACTGCTTGTAAGCACATTGAGGGCGAGATTGATATTGATGAAGCTCGCGAACTGATAAGAAGCTATTATCAGTCGAAGACTCAGCGTGAGCCAGATGATGCCGAGAAGCAAGAGGCGGATAAAGTCTCGGCCAACATCACCAAGATACACCCGTACAACTGCGGTATTCACAATTCTCTATCTACGCTCTATTGGTTTCAAGGTGGACAATAGCCTTTTTGCCCGACATTCGTGGTATTTCCGTAACGCCTTGATTCGTGCAAACTATAAGAACGCTGTAAAAGGAATTGATTACACTTCTGTGTATTTGGAGCGTTTCTTCCGAAACCTCTTGTTGGGTGAAAAATGGGACCTGCGTATCCGTTATCTACATATCCATGTAACGGATGAATGGAAAGTACAGCCACAATTGGACAACCCCACAAATACCCCACAAGTTCAGACCGAACACCCCACAAGTACCCCACAAGTAAAAGACAAGCTGCATACAAGTAATCCTTATATATTGGAACTGATAAAGGTCATAGGGGACAGGGAAATGTCGGTAAAGGAAATGTTGACCGCAATTGGACTTAAAGAACGGAAAAATTTCCTTAGTCTTTATCTGAAGTCTGCTGTCAGTGAGGGGTATGTACGTTTGCTTTATCCCAACTCTCCAAGACATTCTCGCCAGAAATACCTTTTGTCAATGAAAGGATTTGCGGTGTATGATGAATGTGTCTAATCAAAGTAAAAAACTGCCAGAGCTTGCTCCACAGAAGGTGCTCAGCCGAGGAACTCCAAGGATGCTTGGCTTGCACAAGAATTCCTTATAGGAATGGCAGCCTAATGCGGTTTCGAAAACCGGTAATTAGGCTTACCGATTTTGAAAATCGTTGTTTTAGCGGTATCGAGCAAGCTCGTTGGAAAAGTAAAAAGCCAATGTTCTTTTTGTATTCCGTGTGAGGAGCGCATTGAGCATTGGCTTGACATTTATGAAGAACTGTTGTACTTGGAAAGAGAGACTCAAAGAATAAGCATTGAGTTGTTTCCTATTATCCTCGGTATGAATTGTTCAAGAAAGGGACAATCTCTGTTGTCTCTTTCAAGCGGTCGCTAATGCGCTTACCATATACTTCTGAGATTTGTTGTGGTGTGAGGTTCGTAGTGATGACAGTAGGCAGTTGACGCTCGTAGCGGTAGGAAATGAGATCGATGATGGGACTGAGCACATTGCCGTATTCGATGATTTCGCGTGGCTCGGTGCCAAGGTCGTCTATTGCCAGGATATCTTTATCTATGATTGACCGCCAATTTTTATTTTGCGTCTTGCAAATGTTGGCGAGATCTTTGGCATTGTAGAAACTGATGCCGAAGTCTTGACCTGTCACTTGATTCTTGATGCCCAAATGATTGACGAGGTTCTGCATGGCATAGACAAATGTTGTCTTGCCATTGCCACAACCGCCAGCAAGCAAGAGACTGTTCTTGCCAGACATGCCACAAAGCCAGTTGGCAACACATGCAATTTGTTTATGCAACTCATCGCTATACCGAAATGTGCGGTTGCGATATTCCACTTCTGCCGAGATGGCTGCTGTAAGATATTGAGCTGCCATTTCGCTGTTCAGTGGCAACTTAAAACGAGCCTTCATAGGCTTGCGGTGGAGTAGTTGTGACTTCAACACTTCGTTTACTTTCATAATTTTGCTTGTTAAAATTGTTGTTACTTGTTTTGAGATATTCTTTTTTCATCTTGTTGAAGAAATGACTGCGACAGTCAGCCTCTTCCTTATCCGTAACCTTGCAGATGCGTAGATAGGAAAAGAACTTGCGGATGTACGGAATAAGACTGACAGGCTCAGATATTCGATGATCGTTCAGTTGACTGATAATGTTCTTCTGCCATTCCACATCATCGACTAAAGTCCTTTCCAAATCGTCAATGCTCATGCGTGCATGGTGATTAGAGATTTCTTTGTTTATGTTATTGTCTTTAATAATGGTTGCATGAGTGGTTTCGGCATCAGTATTATGAGCAGTTCTGCCAACAGTTTCGTCATCGGT
>DCBP01000115.1 GCA_002314055.1 Prevotella sp. UBA1104 | reverse complement strand
TAATTTTGACTTGTTACTTAATGATTATACATGGAAACAAAATGTCCGGAATAACAGAACATAATGTATATATGTCTTGTCATTCCGGACAATGTAGCGTTTGTTGCTGTTTCTCTTTATGTCTTTATACTTTCAGCAAAGAAGTAATATCCGTACCTTCTTCGAAGTTTTCGCGTCCGTTCAGATTTTCGTGAACGAGCTCGATGATGAAGTTTACGTATGTTTTCTTCGGGTTAAACTTCTTTACGAGATTATAAGCTGCTCGCATAGTTCCGCCAGTTGCAAGCAAATCATCGTGAAGCAAAACCACGTCGTTCTCGTTGATGGCATCCTTGTGAATCTCGATAGTGTCGGTACCGTATTCCTTTGTGTAGCTCTCTTGAACGGTTTCAGCGGGAAGCTTTCCAGGTTTGCGACAAAGTACAACTCCTGCGTTAAGTCTAACGGCAAGTGCAGAAGACAATACAAATCCACGGCTTTCAATACCTACAATTTTTGTGATACCTTTGTCTTTGTAGAGGTCGTATAATTCGTCTACCATAATTTTGAGACACTCCGGATCTTTAAAAAGGGTAGTTACATCTCTAAAGTTAACACCCTTCTGTGGAAAGTCTGGAATGCATCGCAAATTCTCTAAAAGTTTCTTGTTGTTCATTTCCTTTTCTTTATAATTATAGTTATTTATTTTTGTCAAATTCATCGGTTATATGTTGTAAAACAACTTTCGCTATTTTTCGTAAATGCTTATCAGTAAGACAATTTATTTAATTTTGTTTCACGTGAAACATTAATACGTTATCTTCCGAGCAAAACAAGCATTACGTTTATATCGCTTGGCGAAACACCGGGGATTCTGCTTGCTTGAGCGAGGGTGTCTGGATTGATTTTTTTAAGCTTTTGTCGTGCTTCAGTAGAAAGTTGCTGCATCTCCTCGTATTTAAATCTTCCTTTGATTTTTATATCCTCAAGCCTATGCATTTTGTCGGCAATCATTTTTTCTCTTTCGATATATCCCTTATATTTCATTCTGATTTCCGCAGCTTCAGCAATTTCTTCTTTGCGGTTGTTCGGGGCATTTAGAACGTCTTTTAATTCTGGAGCTATTTCAGAAAGATTCTGTAGGTTAATCTGCGGACGTGCGATTAGATCGATGAGTTTTGTTCCTTCTCGGAGTGGAGTAGTGCCAAGCGCTTCAAGTGCACTGTTCACATCCTTTGGCTTAACAGATGTAGTTTTGCAGAATTCAATGATTCTTTCGATTGCGCTTTTCTTCTCCATCCACCAGTCGTATCTGTCTCTTTTTGTCAGTCCGATAGAATATGCCTTCTCTGTAAGTCTTGCGTCGGCATCATCTTGTCGGAGCAGAATTCTGTATTCCGCGCGACTCGTAAACATTCGGTAAGGTTCGTCGACCCCTTTAGTAACAAGGTCGTCGATCAACACGCCGATATAAGCCTCGTCGCGGTGCAATATAAAAGGTTCGCCACCTCCACTCTTGATAGCTGCGTTTATTCCAGCAATAGTTCCTTGTCCTCCAGCTTCTTCATATCCTGTTGTTCCGTTTACCTGTCCTGCAAAGAACAGTCCGTCAACAATCTTTGATTCCAGACTATGGTTAAGTTGTGTCGGGTCAAAGAAGTCATACTCGATAGCATATCCGGGGCGGTATATTTTTACGTCTCTGAGAGCAGGGATTTTCTTCAGGGCTTCGATTTGGATATCCATTGGCATGCTCGAAGAGAATCCGTTCAGATACATCTCGTTAGTTGTCTCGCCTTCAGGTTCGAGAAATAGAGGATGCTGTTCCTTGTCAGGAAACGTCATCAACTTAGTTTCAATCGACGGACAATACCGCGGACCGATACTTTTTATCTGTCCATTATATAAAGGAGAGTCAGGTAGCCCCTTCATAAGCGTTTTGTGAACCTCCTTGTTCGTGTAGCAAGTCCAGCAAGGCAACTGTTCCAGTACCCTATGCTTTCCCATAAAGCTAAACTGATGGAAGTCCGTTTCACCATTTTGAATCTCCAGATCCTCAAAATGAACCGAGCGTCGGTCAATCCTTACAGGAGTTCCTGTTTTCATCCTTTCCGAATGAATACCATGTCGAGTAATGCTTTCGGTAAATCCGGTAACGGCAGGTTCCGCTATTCGTCCTCCTGGAAGCTTATGCCTTCCGATGTGCATCAGTCCGTTAAGAAACGTTCCAGCTGTAACTATAACACATCTGGCATAGAGAGTAACGCCCCATATAGTGCGAACTCCAGTAGCCGTGCCGTTCTCCACGAGCAGTTCCTCAGCCTGGTCTTGCCAGATATCGAGATTGTCGGTATTGTCGAGCACAGTGCGCCATTGCCATATAAATTTCCCGCGGTCGCATTGAGCTCTTGGGCTCCATACCGCCGGTCCTTTAGAACGGTTAAGCATACGGAACTGAATAGCCGTGGCATCAGTAACGCGAGCCATCTCTCCGCCGAGGGCGTCAATCTCTCTCACAATCTGTCCTTTTGCGATACCACCCACGGCAGGGTTGCAGCTCATCTGTCCGATTTTGTTCATATCCATGGTTACAAGACAGGTCTTTGCGCCCATGTTGGCAGATGCCACAGCAGCCTCGCAACCGGCGTGTCCACCGCCTATAACCAGTACGTCATATTTAAAATTCATAAATAATAAAACATTAAAGTCGTCTCAAACAGGCGCAAATTTAAGAATTTAAATTGAAATTTTACACAAATACTTTGATTTATCGCTAATTTGGAGTATATTTGCATGCCTGTTAGCTTTCTGTCATACCTATAACAAAGTATTACGGATAATAACAGCGGTAGGTTTGCACGGCGTTGCAAGCCTCTGCAACCATAACATTATAATTGGAAAATTAATTAATTCAAACTTTTAATATTTAAATTTCATTCAATTTATGTGGTTATGTAATTCATCTATTGGAAGGAAAGTCGTGATGTCCGTAACAGGTGTTGCGCTTATCCTGTTCTTGACGTTCCACATGTCAATGAACATCGCAGCCCTCTTCTCGGGCGATGCCTACAACATGATTTGCGAGTTCCTCGGTGCCAACTGGTATGCCCTTGTTGCTACTCTCGGTCTTGCAGCTCTTGCAGTGATTCACATTGTGTATGCCTTCTGGCTTACGATGCAGAACAGAAGAGCGCGCGGTTCAGAGCGCTATGAGGTAACGACCCGTCCGGCAGGAGTGGAGTGGGCATCACAGAACATGCTCGTCCTCGGTATCGTAATCATCCTCGGACTGCTGCTCCACCTCTTCAACTTCTGGTACAACATGATGTTTGCCGAGTTGACAGGCATCACAGTGGCACACGATCCGGCAGACGGCTTCGCTTACATTCAGGACACCTTCTCATGTCCTGTATATGTAGTGCTCTACATCGTATGGCTCGTTGCCTTGTGGTTCCACCTCTCTCACGGATTCTGGAGTGCAATGCAGACCTTCGGTTGGAACGGCAAGACATGGTTCTGCCGCTGGAAGGTAATCGGAATCGTTTATACAACGCTCCTTTGCCTCGGCTTCCTCGTAGTAGTACTTTGCTTCTATGGCAGAAGTCTCTGCGGATGCTGCTAATACATTTATAATTCATAATTTATAATTCATAATTCGTAATTATGGCTAAGACAATAGATTCAAGAATTCCAGAAGGCCCAGTGGCCGAGAAATGGACTAACTATAAAGCTCACCAGCGCTTGGTGAACCCTAAGAACAAACTGAAGCTCGACATCATCGTTGTTGGTACAGGTCTGGCAGGAGCCAGTGCTGCAGCCAGCCTTGGCGAGATGGGCTTCAACGTTCTCAACTTCTGTATTCAGGATTCTCCACGCCGTGCTCACTCTATCGCAGCACAGGGAGGTATCAATGCAGCAAAGAACTATCAGAACGACGGCGACTCCGTTTACCGTCTTTTCTATGATACCGTAAAGGGAGGCGACTACCGTGCCCGCGAGGCAAACGTATACCGTCTTGCAGAGGTCAGCAACAATATCATCGACCAGTGTGTAGCCCAGGGCGTACCATTCGCCCGTGAATACGGCGGTATGCTTGCCAACCGTTCATTCGGTGGTGCACAGGTATCACGTACATTCTATGCAAAGGGACAGACCGGTCAGCAGCTCTTGCTCGGTGCCTATTCTTCATTGAGCGCACAGGTACACTCAGGTCGCGTAAAGCTCTACACCCGTTACGAGATGGAAGATGTAGTAATCGTAGACGGACGTGCTCGCGGTATCATCGCCAAAAACCTCGTTACCGGTAAACTGGAGCGCTTCTCTGCAAACGCCGTAGTAATCGCTACCGGTGGATACGGAAACACATACTTCCTTTCAACCAACGCCATGGGCTGCAACTGTACAGCTGCCGTTCAGTGCTACCGCAAGGGAGCATACTTCGCAAACCCTTCATACGTGCAGATTCACCCTACATGTATCCCAGTACACGGCGACAAGCAGTCGAAGCTGACCCTTATGTCGGAGTCTCTGCGTAACGACGGTCGTATCTGGGTTCCAAAGAAGATAGAAGACGCCAAGGCTCTTCAGGCAGGAACAAAGAAGGGATCAGACATACCGGAAGAAGACCGCGACTATTATTTGGAGCGCCGTTATCCGGCATTCGGAAACCTCGTTCCTCGCGACGTTGCCTCTCGTGCAGCCAAGGAGCGTTGCGACAAGGGCTTCGGCGTGAACAACACCGGTCTTGCCGTATTCCTCGACTTCTCAGAGTCAATCAACCGTCTCGGCATCGACGTTATCCGTCAGCGCTACGGCAACCTCTTTGATATGTACGAGGAGATTACCGACGTTAATCCGGGCGAGATAGCAAACGAAATCAACGGCGTGAAGTATTACAACCCGATGATGATCTATCCTGCTATCCACTACACAATGGGTGGTATATGGGTAGACTACGAGCTGATGACATCCGTAACCGGACTGTTTGCAATCGGAGAGTGTAACTTCTCCGACCACGGAGCAAACCGCCTCGGTGCTTCAGCCCTCATGCAGGGACTTGCCGACGGATACTTCGTACTTCCTTACACAATCCAGAACTACCTTGCCGACCAGGCAATCTGGCCGCATATCCCAACCGACCGCCCAGAGTTCGACGAGGCAGAGAAGGGCGTTCAGGCAGAAATCGACCGCTTGATGAATATCCACGGAAAGCGCTCCGTAGACTCTATCCACAAGGAGCTCGGACACATCATGTGGGAGCACGTAGGAATGGGACGTACAGCCGAAGGCTTGAAGGAAGGACTTGAGCTTATCAAGAAGCTCCGCAAGGAATTCAATACCAACCTGTTCATCCCAGGCTCTAAGGAAGGACTCAACGTGGAGCTCGACAAGGCAATCCACCTTCGCGACTTCCTCGTAATGGGCGAACTCGTAGCCTACGATGCACTCTCTCGCAACGAGTCTTGCGGTGGTCACTTCCGCGAGGAATACCAGACAGAAGAGGGCGAGGCAAAGCGCGACGACGAGAACTACTTCTACGTTGGCTGCTGGGAGTATCAGCAGAACGACGAAACCGCTCCTGAGCTTATCAAGGAACCTCTCCACTATGAGGCTATCAAGGTTCAGACACGTAACTATAAGAACTAATATTGTCAACTCGTCATTTAAAAATTAAGAAAACAATGGAAAAAAATATATCATTCACATTGAAATTCTGGCGTCAGAACGGTCCTCAGGCAGAAGGACATTTTGACACACGCGAGATGAAGGACATTCCTACAGATACCTCATTCCTTGAGATGCTCGACATCCTTAACGAGCAGCTCATCGAGGAGGGCAAGGAGCCTTTCGTATTCGACCACGACTGCCGCGAGGGTATCTGCGGTATGTGTTCACTCTATATCAACGGACACCCACACGGACCAAACACCGGAGCAACCACTTGCCAGCTCTATATGCGCAAGTTCAACGACGGCGACGTTATCACCGTTGAGCCATGGCGTTCAGCAGCATTCCCGATCATCAAGGACTGTATGGTAGACCGCGGTGCTTTCGACAAGATTATGCAGGCTGGCGGCTACATCAGCGTGCGCACTGGTCAGGCACAGGACGCCAACGCTATCCTTATCTCAAAGGAAGCAGCCGACGAGGCAATGGACTGCGCCACATGTATCGGTTGCGGAGCATGCGTAGCAGCTTGTAAAAACGGCTCTGCAATGCTTTTCGTAAGCTCTAAGGTAAGTCAGTTCGCCCTCCTGCCGCAAGGCCGTCCAGAGGCTGCAAAACGCGCCAAGGCGATGATTATGAAGATGGAGGAGCTCGGCTTCGGTAACTGTACCAACACCCGTGCCTGCGAGGCAGAGTGTCCTAAGCACGAGTCAATCTCCAACATCGCCCGCTTGAACCGCGAGTTCATCAAGGCAAAGCTGGCAGACTGATTAAAACAGTGATTTTTATATAATGCGGTGATGCTGTGTCTGTTAGACATGGTTTCATCGCATTTTTGTTTTATCCCTTTAGGTTCTGATAGAATTTTGTCTATTGTATTCAAAAAATCTAATGTTTTCTTTTGTAGAATATCTGCAAATGTGTATTTTTGCTTGTAATTAATAAAAATAAAGAAATGTCTCTTATCGATATCCAGTCATTCTATTTATATTACCGGCGTCTTATATGGTTGATAATATCAGCAATAGCAGTAATCGTCGGTGCTATAGTATTATATGAAAACTGCAAGTCTTATCCTTATCCGAAAGAACTTGTTATGGCAGATTCCTTATGTCGTGTAAATCCTGATAGCGCAAAAGTTATATTAAGCAGTTTTAATCCTGAATATTATGACATTGATAGCGAGACAGGCTGGTATTATAAATTACTTCTATTGCAAAATAAGATTAAATTAGGTGAAAGCATTGCAAGCGATACCGAAATCAACAAAATCGTGACTCATTATGAGGATAATAATAATAAAAGATTGTTGGCTCAAGCGTACTATTGTGCAGGGTGCATATACAATTCACTAAATGACTCTCCTAAGGCCTTGGATTATTTCCAGAGAGCTATGAAAATCTTCCAAAAGACTGGAAATATGACAGATCTTGGTCTTTGTTATTATCAGCTTGGACATTTGCTGTCTGGTCAGGGCATTTATCAAGACGCATTGTATTGGCAACGCAAATCACTTTCCTTACATACAAAAAGTCAAGATACAACACGTTGTATATACGATTGCGAAGATCTGGCATGGACATTAGGTAGTCTTGGCAATGAGAAAGAGGCGTTGGGATATATAAAGGAAGCATTACGCTTAGCAGAATCATCCGGAAATACAGCTGATATTCCAGAAATTGAAAGTCAGATGGCATCACATTATCTGAATTATGAAAAACCTTTGGAAGCGAAGAAGTATATAGATAGAGCTTTGCGGCATATAAGCGGACGATGTCCTGGAGAATTTTATTCTATAGCTCTTAATGTATATTCCAAATTGGAAATCGACGATACAGCAAGATATTTTTGTGATAAAGCGATAGAAAATGGAAACATATATGGAAGGCAGTATGCTTATATATGGCTAACAAGACATTTAATAAAAGAAGGTGATTCTGATGCTGCCATTAATAGTATCAACAAATTCTTTGCCGTTAGCGATACCGTAAAAAGTACCTTGCCAATAGAGGCGATAGCAAAAGCGAATGCTTTGTATAATTATAATCTTCGGGCAATAGAGAATTTGCAGTTGGAAAAGAAAAATACACATAAAGGCATCGTAATATTTATTATTGCTTTTCTGTTCGTTATAGCTATATGTATAATTCCTATAATCTATCTGAATAATAAGCGCAAACGTAAACTTATGGAAGCAAGATGCCGTTCGCTTGATTCTTTGCTTAAGAGTGCAAAAAATGCTACTGAAAGTGCATTGATAGCAAAAGAGAAAGAAATTTCCGCTATAAGAACGGAACTTGTTGATTTAAGAGAGAAAGATGAGTCTCGTCGTGTAGAATTGGAGAAGCTACTGGATTTACATAATAGCGAGTTGAAAAATATAGATACCGATATAAAGCAAAAGAAAACTTGCGACTATATGTTCAAGAGAACAGCCGTTTACAAAGAACTTGTTAGTTGTTGTGATGGCCCGAATTATGGCAAGTTTGTTCATTGGAATGAACTAAAACAGGCAGTGTTTGATTCTTATCCTAATTTTGAGAGAAGTTTGCTTGATTATGAGGAGATGAGCAAGATAGAATTATACACTTGTCTTTTGATTAAATGCAAGCTTAATGCCTCTTCTATAGCTATGTTGCTTTGTAAGACTCGTACAACAGTATACTCTATATGCAAAAGATTGTATTTTAAGAACTTTGGAGAGAAAGCCCCTGCAAGTAAATGGGAAGAGCTGATAAGTACAATCTATTGAACTAAAAACATCTTTTTTTTGCAAAAATCTTGCGTTTACGTGTTTTTAGGCGAATGCAAGATTTTTGCAAGACTTTTAATTAGGATGTAATACTGACATTTATATATCTTTGCCACAAAATTTTATTTTTTTAATTATGAGAGAAATAGTAACTGTGGCAATAGTATTTGTATTTGCCGTTAAACTGAGTGCCCAAACACCAATACCGTTATCCGGTTTAGGAACTCGCCCTCCTGTACACAATTCTGGTATCCCCATTGTTGAGGAAAACGGGGATGATGTAACTATCAAGTGTGACTCCACCTTATATGATGTGGATGTTATAATTCGCGACCAATTCGGTAACGTTATACACCGATCCACCCAAACTATAGGTCCAGACGAAACTGTAATCTATGTTCCGAGTTCGGATGGCGATAGCGAGAAAGCCACCATTGATTTATATTATGACCGAAAACACCTCAGTGGCTATTTCAATGAATAGATTGTAATTTTTATCGGTTTCATCGGGACTTTGCCCGATGAAACCAAGTACAAATCTAATAAATTAAAACAAGATGAAAAAGAAGCCCTTACTTTTGGCAAGTGCAATATTCCTGTCATTGACACTTGCCTCGTGTTCGCAAGACACGGATGTTGTTGACGGACAAAAGCGCAGCGAAGTTCGCTCTTTGAAATGCGTTAGTGATTTGACAAATCAATTAAAGAAATACGACAGGCAGTTTGTCTATGACAATACCGAAAACTTGCAGCCTGTTACCCGTCTCCCCAAGATAACCTACAGCAAGGGCGATATAGTGAAAATTGCCATTTCCGACGTAAAGGGCGGTCTTCGTGGTGTCGGCGGAGGAGCCGGCGGCGTTATCGTTGGTGCAGCTACATCCTCGTTGATAAAGTTCGGTACGATAACCGTAAAGAAACTCCTCTGGGGATATATCAAGGACAAATACTTGACTCCAAAAGTCTACCGCAGCAACTCCCCTTGCCAGTATGCCGACAGCATCGGCTATTACCACAACGATCTGGAATACGCCATGTATGATGCCGACCGCAACAGTTCTGACAAACCTTCCTTACAACTCGTTACAGATGCAAATGCAAGACTTCTCACCCTGTCTGCAGGTTTCAACAAGGACGGCGGACTCACGGCTGCCGAACAACTGTCAATAGCATCTGATATCGATGTCATCAGAAACACCGACGAAACCCTTTCCTTTACCGAATACTGCAACAAACTGAAAGAGCAGAATCCAGAAGACAGCGAATACATCGACTACTGTGCCGAATACATCTATACGGCAGTCTATGCCAACCTTTCCAATCTCGCCGAATACACCGACAACGTAATCTACCAGATACAACATTCCAATGTTGACGTACAGGATAAACGGACACTTTATAGCGGCATACAG
>DCBP01000005.1:14434-30652 GCA_002314055.1 Prevotella sp. UBA1104 | reverse complement strand
AAATATAAATGTTTTGTTGTTTGTATAAACTAATTATGAATAGCTACTTAAATATCATCCGTCAATGGCGTTTGGCCCAAACAGTCGGAGCGTTTGGCCCAAACAGTCGCGGTGTTTGGCCCAAACGCTCCCAGCGTTCCTATCAATGCAAAAAAAGCACACGGCATCGCTCATTACAGAGTGTCCATTTTCCGTCGCCATTCCGTAGGTGTTACACCGAACTTCTGTTTGAAACACTTGCTGAAATAATGTGCATCAGCAATACCTATGGCGTATGAAATCTCCGTGATACTCATCTCGCCGGCACCAAGCAATTCTACAGCACGCTGCAGGCGCAAAGACTTAAAGAAATCGTTAGGTCCTACTCCTGTCAGAGCCTTCAGCTTCTTGAAATACACAGAACGGCTCATTCCCATCATCCTTGCCACATCATCAACAGAAAGATCACCGTTGCTGATATTCTCCTCAAGCAAAGCTGTCAGTCGGCCAAGGAAACGCTGGTCAGCATCCATCGAGACACTACTGCCGGCAGCAACAGACGAAGTATTTGCCTTGCAGTCTGACGAAAGTGAAGACTTTAAAGAAACACTGCTCTTATTTACAAAGCGTTCGAAATACATCTGCTGCAGATTGCGGCGCATCTCAATGATATTTCTTATTCTCGCCCTCAATACATTGGCACTAAAGGGTTTCTCTATATATGCATCAACGCCAGTGCGAAGTCCAAGTATCACCGAAGCCTCATCAGTACGAGCCGACAGCATGATAATAGGAATATGACTCGTTGAAATGTCTTTGCGCAGATGTCCTGCCATATCCACTCCATCCATCACCGGCATCATATAATCAGAAATTATCAGGTCGGGTTGCAGCTCGGCAGCCTTCTCCATTCCAATCTTGCCGTTGGCAGCAGTTACAATATTGTATTCTTCGCGAAGTATTAGGGAAATGAAGTTGCGCATATCGGCATTATCCTCAACGACAAGTATCGTCAGCCTGTCTTTCATATCCATGTCATTACTGTCTGAATCCTCGTCGAAGGCTTCACCTTCAGTCTCCACCCTACCCTCTTCTGCCGTATACGGAGTAGTGTCCTCCATGATATAATTAGCTTCAGGACATGTCCCGGGAGCGTTTGAGGGCAATTCGACGATAAAGGTGCTGCCCTTGCCGAGTTGACTTTCTACATGTATCGTGCCATGGTGCAGCTCAACGAGGTCTTTTGTAAGGGCAAGCCCTATTCCAGTGTGCGGCTGACTAACGGCACTGCCCTCGTTATCGGAACTGAACAGGCGAAAGATAGAGCTGATACGGTCGGAGGCAATACCGCTCCCTTCATCTTTTACTCTTACAACGACACCACTGCCCGACGGTTCCACACTGACAATAATACTTTTTCCTCGTGGTGTAAAGCGGAAGGCATTCGAGAGGAGATTGAACATCACCTTGTCGAGCTTCTCGCAGTCCGCCCATACAAAGGTCTTTTCTTCTGGCTTTACAAGACTGAGGCTTATGCCTCGCTCACTGGCGAGATTGCGGAAATTGCCTATCAGCGAACTTACAAACACGCCGATGTCTATGCGTTGCAACGAGAGTTTCATGTTTCCGCTCTCGATCTTCCTTATGTCGAGAATCTGACAGACAAGTATCAACAGTCTGTCGGAATTGCTGTCTACAACATGCAGAGCATCTGCAAGATTCTTCTCTTTTACGCCACGACGCAACATCTCTTTCACACTACCTGAGATTAGTGTGAGCGGAGTGCGTATCTCATGAGAGATATTGGTAAAGAACTTCATCTTGAGGTCGGAAATCTCCTGTTCTACAGCCACTTTCTGCTTCAACTGAAGGATAGTGGCAAAGACGTATGCCGTGATGCATACAGCGAGAACGGCTATCAAGCCATACAGCAGCCAAGCCCATCCCGTCTGCCAGAACGAGGGTAATACCTCTATTTCTACCCTGCGCATATTGTTTACCCATAAGCCGTCGCTGTTTGTTGAGCGTATTTTAAGCACATATTTTCCTGGCGGCAGATTGTTGTAGATGGCACTGTGGCGATTACCTATCATGTTCCAGCCGGCATCTATTCCATCTATCATGTAGGCATAACTAATATTTGAGGGATCACGAAAATCAAGGGCTGAAAATTCAAGGTTGAAACTGTTCTTGCCTGATGGCAGCGTTATGCATTGCACGCTATTTATGTCTTCTTCAAGAATCGCATTGTCGTCTGCCGAAGGCAACTGCTCCGTTTGGTCAACAAACAGTTTTGTAAGGATTATCTTTGGCACAAACCGACTTACCTTTATCTTCTCCGGATTGAAATAAACGGCGGTGCAGTTACGCGACGGGTAAAGTAATCTGCCGTCGCGAAGCCTCAACGCCATACCTTCGTTAATGTCTATCTGTTTGCCGAAGAAGCGCGAGGAGAAATTCTCCACACTGTTTTTCTGAGGCGAATACTTTACAAATCCGTTTTCTGAGGCGAACCAGAGGTTACCGCTACGGTCTTCCTGTACGGAAAAGACAACATCGCTGCGCAATCCATTGGCTGTGGTAAATGGCGTAAAGCGAAGACTGTCGCCCGAACTGCGCTCCACTCGGCAGAATCCTCCTCCGTAAGTACACACATACATGGAGTCGCTGCTCGTGAAGTATGCCTCAAGCACATCGTTGTAACTTAGCGACGAGGCATTGTCTGGCTGTCGTGTATATGAAATGTAGTGTATCTTTTCCGGACGGCGGAAGTTGTCGCTAAAGCGGAGCAGTCCTGATGTGGCACACACCCAGATATTCCCCTGTCCGTCGGAAGTGACAAAACGTGTTCTGCCGAACCTCTGTATTGGATACGACGTGAGGAGATTGGCTGAATGTATAAAGCGTGGCTCCTTTGCCGAAAGGTCTGTATAGAATATTCCGCCGCCGAAGGTTGCACCCCAAAGTCGGTTATGACGGTCGATACAAAGAGAGAAGACATCGTTGTGAGGCAGACTATAGCGACTGCCGTCGGCTGTAAACCGCTTGAGGCGGAAGGTATTTACCCCCGAAGGTTGCAGACGAAGAAGTCCACTGAACTTTGTTGCTATCCATATCACTCCGTTTTTCTGTTCTGCAAAGGCATAGGCATGCCCTACCTGTGAAGAGAAGGATGCCGACAGTCTGCCGTCTGCCGTAAGATTGCCGATAAAACGCAGCTGACTGTCGTACACACTGACCACTCCACTCTTTGCACCGAGCCATATCCGGCCTTTGGAATCCTGGAACACGCCTCTTACATCACGTCCGCTCTCTGTTGGCGCCACATGGTTTAGGGTATTAAATTGCGGTGCATTGTATGTAGCCTTTTGCAGTCCCGTATATTTTCCACAGAACCATACGTTGTCTTGCCTGTCCACAAACATATCGATTACTGTATTCTCGGCAGTCCAGGCATAATGACGGTTTTGGTCAAGGAACGGTACAAGCCGGTTGTTCCTCCTGTCATACATTGCCATGCCGTTTCCGGAAGGTGTGAGCCAGAGATTTCCTCTTGAATCTTCCACAATCTTTATGTCGTTGCGCCACATCGAAGGATCACCGCTAAACTCTCCCTGAAGATGAAGACTCTGAAGTTCACCAGTGGTATGACAATAGCGCATTACGCCTGGTTTGTTGGTACAGAACCATACATCACTAAAACGGTCGCACTGCAATCGAGATATGTGGTTTGAGGCAAGATTACTGTTGGCTGTCGTAAAATGCCGCTCCACGGTATTATCCCTACCGACAAGGAACAGTCCGTCGCCAAGTGTCGAGAGCAATAACTTGCCGTTGCGGAGAAATACCGCCGAACTGACAGGAAATGGTGTAGGAAGTTTTCTTCTAACCGTTTTTCCGCCTTCCAAGACGACATAATGTCCTCTTGAACAACAAAAGATACTTTTACCTTTTCCAATAGACATACTGCTGCATTCAATCCCACTGAAAATCTTTTCTAATTTACGTTTCGACGGATTATATAGCCAAGTTCCATGAGTGGTAAGAATCCACAGCGTTCCATCTTTCCCCACAACAACATTCCTTACGCTAACACCCTTCTGTCTGAACACCACACTTTCCATTATCTTATCATCAGAACGGTCTACCTTAGCCACTACAACTCTTCCGTCTGCCATTCTAACCATCACTCCGCCACCGGGCAAGGCTTGTTCTTCCAGTGCCACGTAGTTGCTCATCGGTAAATTGTCAATGCGCATCGTACGCTTATTGAAGCGGGAGATACTTCCGTTGTAACCCCGCATCCAGATATTGTCGCCATCTTCAGAGATACTCTCCAGGCGGTTGCTCTCCAAACGTATACCGTCGCCTGGACGAGCCTTATAATTGGAAAAGCTATAGCCATCGAAGCGGTAAAGTCCATCCCAAGTGGCAAACCACATCTGTCCGTTGCGGTCTTGCATTATCTTCATCACCTCTTTTTGCACAAAGCCAAAATCACTGTTGTATGACGTAAAGGAATAGTGCGGCAAATCTGCCGCACTAATGGATACAGAGAAAACAAGGAATAAAAAAATATAGATATATCGTTGTCTTAGCATAGTATAAGGGTATAGATTATTTGTTTTAAATACCGTCGTTACTCCACGGTAAAGTCAAACTGTTTCACCACTTCTGGCGAAGTACTTGGATGCACGTAGATTTTGAACTTGCCCACGAAGCCGGCAGACTTCCATGAAGCCTTGTCGTTCAAGATATCGTGTTTCAGCGAATTCATCACGCCATAGACCGGCAAGACGTCACCCTCAGAGAATGTATAGCAGGTGAATGATTCCTTCCAGTATTTGCCGTAGTGCGACTCCAGGAACCTGCGTACGCTCTCCTGCGAGATGCCTTGCGGCACATCGATAGACATGTACCAGTCTGACTTGTGGCGGGTTGGCGGGTTGAGCAGAAAACAGTATTTTATGTCGCTCCGGTAGTTGCTGTATTTGTCGGTCATGTAGAACCATGTATTTACTCCCTCGTAATTCACGAGGTCGAGAGATGTGTATGCATCGAGCATGTACCTTTCAGATTTGGGATTCTTCACGGTGTAGATGAACGACTGGTTGAAGGTACAGTCATTGCGGTAGCAATATGGTATCACTTCATGTGTCGCATTCTTACTTTCCCATGCAAAATGTCCCTTGATGTAGGCATTCGCGGCATTGAACTTCCATTTTATATTCGAACCGGATGTTTTCAGCTCTGTGGCATAGTCTGGAGTGGAAGTGGTATAAGAGTCGGTGAAGCCGAACGAACCTACAACACCACCGTTAAGACCGAGCACGTTAAGTCCCAGATTTCCGCTGAACGAATAGTTTATGCCGGTGGTATGGCTTGCCGTGCCGAGATGCGTTGTTGGCTGAGGGTCGATAATGCTAACGTTGTCTACAGGATTTCCCTTTTCGTCAAGCAGGTTGATATTGTTTGCCATGTCGCCAGCCCATGAGCCGAGATACATATTGTCCCCAATCACGCGGTCCCAGCCCTGAGTGCCCTCAGTACATTCAAGGTCACCATTGTGCGAGGTTATCACCTGATGAACGATGTAGTAGTCTGTGTCCTTGTTGAAGTCGTAAACTGCCCAGATGTAATAATTAGTCTCTACAATACACGAGCGACGGTCGTACAAGCTTGTTGGTGATGCAAAGTTGTCGGCACGGAACACGCGTGAGAATTCCTGGGCTTCCATCAAACTCTTCAAATCACCAGTTTCTGCTTTTGTTGCCGGAGCCTTGTCAGCACCATTACTGTTGTCGCCCTTCTCTATACGCTCCGCTATGTCGTCGGCCATAAGTCCCACGGAGTAGTCATTTGCCTCACATTCCGGCATTACCGCCTGCGCCTTGTCGTCAACGGATGAAGAAACAAGATTACCGTTTTTGTCGTATTTATATTCTGCAGTAGTCAGCGAGTCGGCCTTCTGCTGAATGTCGTTGTCGTAGCTGCGTATAACATTTCCGCGAATTGTCAGAATGCTCGAGAACACATCCCCCATGCCCATTTTGTCGGTCTTCACTATAGGAAGTCCATAAATGTCGTCAGTGCGGGCAAGTCTCACGTCGCGAACCAGCATATTCAGGAAGTTCTTCCCTTCTTCAGTATAGTTGTCTGGCAGTTTGTCGTCTCTCGTCATGTTCGTATAAGCCACGGCGATATTGTATGCAAACTTGTTCCATGCCTCAACAGTAGGATTAACCACGAGCAAGGTCTTGCCGGTCATGATATACGCCACAATATTCTCGTAGTCGTCGTTTGCCATTGTCCCCAACACCGCTTTGTCGATAAACACGCTTTTTACCTTATCGCTATTGGCGATTGCCTTTCCTGAGGTGTGTCTTATCATCACTGCCTCGGCAAAGTCGTCGTTCTCCGGACTGCCGTATTCGAGATATGCCCCCGAAACGATTTTCTTTATTACGTCATTTGTTGGTAGCTTGTCAGAAATGTATCCCTCAGGCACAGAAGGATTATCATCGTTGTCACTACAACTCGTCGCTGTCATAAGGAGCAATGCTGCCAATATCGATATAGAAAATTTTACTCTCATAAACGTGATAGGGTTAAATTATAAAATGTGAAGCTGACAGTCTGTGTCTGTATGTCTTGAGCACGGAAAGCCATACTATATATAGCCACAAAGATAATAAAAATACTGAATCTGATTTTTATTTTATATGAAAAATTGATTACTGATGGCGATATTTCTTAGAAAATGTATATACAAACTAAAACAAAACTTAAAATTATGGCATTTTGTAAATAAAAGGCATTACTTTTGTAGTTATGCAGATAAAGCTATCGTATATAAAGCGAAGATAAGACAATATTATTAACAACCTCCGATACCTGATATATAATAAGGAACCGGAATTAAAACAAGAAAAACTATGTCAACAACAACAATCATTATTCTGGTAGTCATCGTCATCTTGGCGATATGGCTTGTGAGTATCTACAACAACTTAGTGAAGCTGCGCAACAATCGCGAGAATGCCTTTGCCAACATCGACGTTCAACTGAAACAGCGCTACGACCTCATACCGCAGCTCGTGGCAACAGTAAAGGGTTATGCTACTCACGAGAAGGAAACACTGCAGCGCGTTACCGATGCACGCACAGCAGCAATGGGTGCCACGACAATTAACGACAAGATTCAGGCGGACAACCAGCTAACATCGGCTCTTGCCGGACTGAAGGTTTCGCTCGAGGCTTATCCAGACCTGAAGGCTAACCAGAACTTCATGCAACTACAGAGCGAAATTGCCGACATCGAGAACAAGCTCGCTGCCGTGCGCCGCTTCTTCAACTCTGCTACCCGCGAACTCAACAATGCCGTTGAGACCTTCCCGAGCAACCTGTTTGCCAAGATGTTCGGATTCTCACGCCAACCGATGTTCGAGGTTCCACAGGAGAGTCGCGCACAGTATGAAAAGGCTCCGGAGATAAATTTTAATTAAGAGTTTAGAATGTTGAGTTATTCTCGCTTCGCTGCGATTTAGAGTTTTAAAATTTAGATTTTTATAACTTAAACTCTAAACTCATTAATTCTAAATCGGCAAAGCCGACAACTCTAAACTCTAAACTCTAAATTCTAAAATCAAATTATGAAATACATAGGAATGCATACTCAAATCAGCCGCAACAACAGGATGACACTATTGTTGCTGCTGATGTTTCCCCTGATAATTCTCGGGGTGGTGTGGGCGTTTATCGCCCTGCTTAACTATTTCGGCAACGGATATTACGACCAATACGGTAACGTGGTACACCAGATGGATCCAGAGGTAGTGAAGTATTATTTCCTCAATGCCCTGCCATGGGTCGTGGGCGGCGTGGCGATATGGTTTGCCATCGCCTTTCTCTTCAATACATCCATGGTGCGCGCTGCAACAGGAGCACACTCCGTGAGCCGCAAGGAGAATCCACGTCTGTATAACATCGTGGAAAATCTCTGTATGACGGCTGGTATGGATATGCCGAAGATTAACATGGTGGACGACCCGCAGCTCAACGCCTTTGCCAGCGGCATCGACAAAAACAGCTACACCGTTACCGTCACTACCGGACTTATGAATCTTCTCGACGATGACGAACTTGCCGGTGTTATCGGTCATGAGCTGACTCATATCCGCAATCATGACACCAGATTGCTAATCACGAGTATCATCTTCGTGGGTATCATATCCACGGTGATGAGCGTGATCGTTCAGATGATGTACAACATGATGTGGTTCGGAGGCGGCAGTCGCAGAATTGGCGGCAGCGATGACGACGACAACCGCAGTAGCGGCATAGCAATGATTGTGGTATTGATTATAGGCTATTTGCTCTGCGCCGTGGCTTATCTCTTCACAGCCTTGACGCGCTTCGCCATAAGTCGTAAGCGCGAGTATATGGCAGATGCCGGTGGGGCGGAACTCTGCGGTAATCCGCTTGCCCTCGCCTCGGCATTGAGGAAGATTAGCGGCGACCCAGGACTGCAGAACGTGAAACGCGACGACGTGGCGCAGCTCTTCATCATCCATCCGCAACACCTTACAGGCGGTGGAGCCTTGAGCTTCCTCTCGTCGCTCTTCTCCACACATCCCGACACAAAGAAGCGCATCGAGATACTGGAACAGTTCTGATGCTTACATATACAAAAGCAAGTCTTTAAAAACGGTAATTCGTTGAAAAAGACTTGTTTTTTTATTCCTCACCATTGATAATTGAAAAAAAATATGTAAGTTTGCTGACATAAAGAAAATCAATAATATATAAACCATGAATTGGGAAAAACTACAGAATGGCTCCGACATAAGGGGCGTGGCTCTCGAAGGAATAGAGGGCGAGCATGTTAATCTTACTCCAGAAGCAGCTGAGACGATAGCGAAGTCGTTCGTTAAATGGCTTCGCACCACAACGGGCGAACAGCAGATTACGGTTGCTGTCGGCACAGACTGCCGCCTTTCGGGCGAGAGCCTGAAAGAGGCTTTCGTCAAGGGGGCAACATTGTCGGGCGCAAATGTACTTGACTGCGGACTGGCGTCGACTCCGGCGATGTTCATGACCACCGTCAGCGAGCATACAAAGGCTTCTGCCTCGGTGATGGTAACGGCAAGTCATCTGCCTTTCAACCGCAACGGACTGAAATTTTTCACCCCCAATGGTGGACTCGACAAGAAGGACATTGCCGCTATTCTCAGCATCGCCGCAAGCGGCGACTATACTTATGACGGCGATGCAGGCAAATGCCGTGTGGTAGACTTTATGGCACTGTATTCGCACCACCTTGCCGACTATATCCGCAAGGGAGTTGCAGCCGAAGACTATGAGCATCCTCTTTCTGGCATGCACATCATCGTGGATGCTGGAAACGGCAACGGAGGTTTCTTCGAGAAAATTCTCCGTCAGCTCGGTGCCAACACTGAGGGTAGCCAGTTCCTTGACCCCGACGGCCGTTTCCCAAACCATATACCAAATCCGGAGAACGCAGATGCCATGAACTCGATATGTGATGCCGTGAAGCGATGCCATGCCGACCTCGGCATTATCTTCGATACCGACGTAGACCGCTCGGCGATCGTAGACCACAAGGGCGATCCGATAAACCGCAATACTCTGATTGCGCTGATATCTGCCGTGATACTGAAGGAGCATCCCGGAAGCACCGTAGTTACCGACTCTGTTACTTCCGACGGTTTGACAGATTTCATCAGGGAGCATGGAGGCAAACACCACCGCTTCCGCCGTGGATACAAGAACGTGATAAACGAGGGTATCCGTCTGAACAATGCCGGCGAGGAGTGCTGGCTTGCCATTGAGACGTCTGGTCATGCCGCCCTTCGCGAGAACTATTTCCTCGACGACGGTGCTTATCTCGCAGCCAAGCTTATCATCGATGCAGCCAAGCTCAACAAGAGGGGGAAGCAGTTGCAAGACCTTATCGCTACTCTCAAGCAGCCTAAGGAGAGCAAGGAGATAAGAATTAAGCTCACCCAACCGGATTTTAAGGCTCAGGGAGCCAAGGTGCTTGAAGATATGAAGGCGAAATTTGCTGCCGTTCCGGGCTGGACACTCGTTGAACCTAACTACGAAGGTATCCGCGTGAGCTGTCGCAATGCCGATGAAGAGGGGTGGCTGCTTCTGCGCATGTCGCTCCACGACCCCGTTATGCCGCTCAACATCGAGAGCAATGTGGATGGAGGTGTGGAAGTGATTGAAAATAAGCTGAAAGAACTCGGATTGTTATAATTGATATACGATAAATCCTCTTATCGTAAAACGAATTTTTTTTTCGTAAAATTACCCTCACACCCTCACACATCCCCTAAAAGCCCTCTGTTTATCGACATTCTGAGGGTGAGGGTAAGTGTGAGGGCGTGAGGGGTCTATTATCTTTTTACCGCCTGTCTTTATTCGTGCAATTAAAAAACTATGGTGCAAAGGTACGAACATAAGAAAAAGATATAATGGAAAAAATGCGGAGACGCTTACCTGAAATATTAAAATATTAATAAAATTAGATATATTTTTTACTGCAAATAAACATATTATAGTTTTTTTTTATATATTTGCAGCGTTTTGTAAGTCAATTATAAGATTTACGAACAATATTATTAATCTTGTTTAAAATAATAGCTTATGAAGTACTTTTTTACCACATTATTAATCTTCGCCTCACTGAGTGTTGGAGCAAGAGATTATCTCCCGGTATTGACCGAAGGGAAAGTATGGAACTGCATCTTCTTCTGCGGATTCAACGAGCAGAAGGCTTATGGTTTCCAAATCAAGGTAGACGGCGATACTATCGTAGGCAACAGAACATGCAAGAGGATAAGAGTAGAATATCCTAAAACATCGGAATATATGATGTATCAATCGTATACCACTGCTGCCTATGAGGAGAACCATAAAGTGTATGCTTTCAAATATTCTGATGATTCAGAAACTTTGCTAATGGATTTCAATATGAAAAAGGGCGATGTGTTGTATGAGTCTGCAAACGTGTTCGACGATGATTCGGTTGAAATAGACGGCATCAAACGGAAAAGAATATTACTTGACGGAAGCGGCTGCAACTGCTGGATTGAAGGCATAGGAGCTACCTCTGAAGTCTGGGCAACTCTTGTCCCTATGCCAACTAACGGAGTTTCGCAATATATGGAGTCGTGCTACGAGAACGGAAAATGTATCTTCAAGAACGAGAACCTGCCGGACTTCGTCGTTTCCGGCATAAAGAATGTAGATATGCCAAAGAATATCGGAAACAAGAATGAAGTTTACAACATCATGGGGTGTAAGGTTACGGACGAAAGCAGTCATGGAGTGTTTATAAAGAACGGCAAGAAGATAATCAGATAAGGTTGTCAGTCTGGGATTTAAACAGAATAAATCCGGTCATCAAGCGTTTCTTGCTTGGCAACCGGATTTTTTCATTGCCTTTTTAGAATCACAGGATTATCAATACCCCGGGTTCTGTTCCAAATTCGGGTTAGCGTTGCGCTGTTTCTGCGGGATAGGGTAGATGGCACGCCACTGCTCCGTATTGCCGTCGGCATAAAACGTCTTTTCGTTGAAGAACGAGCCAAAGCGTATCATGTCCTTGCGGCGCTGGTTCTCCCATATAAACTCGCGAGCACGCTCCAGTTCGAGATTCTTCAAATTCAGTTCGATAGGAGCACAGTTGCTACGCTGGCGCACGCGGTTCATAAGTTCCTTAGCCTCAGCCAGACTCTTGTTCTGACGGAAGAGAGCTTCTGCCTTCATCAGCAAGATATTGGAATAACGCTCGGCGATGTAGTCGTTGTCGGCATTCGAACCGGAGAATGTTGCGCCCTCCGGACGGTATTTCAACACGCGGTAGCCCTCCCAGTTCTCGGCAGCGGTCTTCGACTTGAGAGCCGTGAGCACAAGCTGTTCGCCTTTCTTGTCGGGATTCTCTATCGGAGTACCGTCGAGCATGTATTGCGGACCGTATTCCAGATAGTTCAACCGCTCGTCGTTGGCATCGTCATACCACGACAGAGCCTCATCGGAGAAGCAATAGCCACATGCCGGAGCAAACGGCAGACCGTATTTCTGCTGGTCTACGGCATGCTGGGCATAGAGGATAAACTGGTTAGCATCAACATTCTTCGACGGGTCTACGGAGAAGGCTATAATAACTTCCTTCGTCTTGCCCTCGTTGGATGAGCGGAAGCAGTCGCCAACTTTCTTCTCCAAATCAAAGGCACCACTATTGATAACATTGTTACACATCGCCTCGCAGTCAGCCCAACGCGCCGTACCGGTATATACTTCAGCATTAAGATAAAGTGATGCGAGGAGAGTATAAGCCGCCTCCTTTGTGAATCGCGGATAATAGCTGGCATCAACATTCTTTGCCGATGGCAAGTCCTGGGCAGCAGCAAGAAGTTCCGTCTCGATAAACTTGAAGACTTCAGCCCTCGGAGTTGTCTTTGGCATGTTGTTGGCATCCGGACGCGGGTCAGTAAAGAGCGGTACATTTCCGAAATAGTCCATGGCATAGAAATATTCGTATGCGCGCAGTGCCCTCACCTCGGCAATAGGACCGGTGAGTTTGTCTTTCACTGCAGACCCCTCCATAGCTGCGAGCACGGCATTGTCGGCACCGATACCCGGGAAGATATAAGTGTTCCAACATACATTCAAGCGGTCGTTGTCTGGAGTGCACTTATGTTCCATAATCTGATTGACATATTCGTCATACCATCCGCCGTTGGCACGTCCCGGACAAAAGAGTTCATCGGTGCCATACTCTCCGATACGCCAGCTGTCGCCGCCGGCACGGCTCATATAAGCCATATATTCATAACACCCGGCGAGCGAAGACAGTGCCTGATCCTCCGTCTGATAGTAATTGTCGGGAGTCAGTCTGCCGTAGAGTTCCTCATCGAGGTCGGTACATCCTACAGCCATCATGCCGCCAAGCAGCAAGACAGCCGCCTTAGTCATTATCTTTGTTGCTTTCATAGAAATTCAGTTTTGTTGTTATACATAATTGGAATGTAGTTACACATATCTTAGAATGTTACATTCACTCCGAAGATGAACGTGCGTGAACGCGGATAACTCAGATAGTCAACGCCGAGGATTGAGCCGCCCTTACCCTGCGTGTCGGTATTTACCTCCGGGTCGAGTCCGTCGTATCCCGTTATGCAGAAGAGGTTCTGAGCGGTGAAGTAAGCCCTTGCGTTTGTAATCTTCAGACAAGGCAGTTTGAAGTCATATCCCAAAGTGAGGTTGTCGAGACGGAAGAACGAACCATCTTCGATAAACTGCGATGAATATGTCTTTGCCTGGTTCACGGAGATTCCGCTGTTCACGGCAGCAGCGAGCACGTTGCGTCCCGGCAAACTGTTGAGATACATGAAGTTGTTTGCCGTATTGTTGTAAACGTCGTTGCCCTGACTTCCGCGGAAGTTCAGCGAGAGGCTCCAGTTCTTGTAGCGCAGGTTTGTCGTGATGCCGCAAGTGAAATCAGGCTGTGCACAACCGATAATCTGCGACTTTCCGTCGTTGGCATACATCTCCATTCCGTTCTCGTCGAGTCCGATAAACTTCTTTCCGTAGAAAGTGCCGAGCGGTTCGCCCACCATGATGAGCTGCGAGTACTGACCGGAGAGTCCCTGTCCGTTGCAAGGAGCCCACAGCACTTCGTCGCCCGACCATTTGCTGTTCGACAGACTTGTCAGTTTATTCTTGTTAGATGCGAAGTTCAGCGTAGCATCCCATGAGAAATCCTTCGTGCGCATGATGTCGAATCCGAGTTCAAGTTCGATACCCGTATTCCTTACAGCTCCTACGTTTGCCAGCTGTGTTGTAATGAGCGAAGGCGAAGGCACGGCAACAGTGAGCAGCAAGTCTTTTGTCTTCTTGTAATACCAGTCGATACTACCGCGGATGCGGTTGTCGAGGAATCCGAAGTCAAGACCGATGTCTGTCTGGGATGTAGACTCCCACTTCAAATCCGGATTAGCATACTGCTGTGGCAGAACCACCGTAGTCTTGTCGCCACCGAAGATATATCCCCACGACTGTGCGCCGAGTGTTGATATTGCGTTATAGTTACCAATCTCCTGGTTACCCGTCATACCCCAGCTCGCACGGAGCTTGAGATTAGAAATGGCATCAGCCTTGAAGAACGGCTCTTCCGTGATGCGCCATGAAGCGGCAAACGACGGGAAGGTACCCCACTTGTTGTCTTTACCGAAGCGGCTTGAACCGTCGCGGCGCACGGTAGCTGTGAAGAGATAGCGGTTGGCATAGCTGTAGTTTGCCCTGCCGTAGAATGAAATCAGCTTGTTGCTCTCGGCATAGCTCGTTATGCTCTCGATGGTCTTTGCGGCAGCGAGGTTATACCATTTGAATTCATCAGACTGGAAGCCATAGGCTGCTGTATTAAGACCTTCGTTCCAGAAATACTGATATGAGTAACCAGCCATTGCATCGATGCGGTGCTCCCCAAACTGCTGGTTGTATTTCAGTATCAGTTCCATGAGCTTTGAGTAATCCTTCAGTCGCTGCACTGTTACACGACCGCCAGTGCCGTCGCCCAGAAGGTTGCTCTTTGATATATAAGAGTTTCTGTCTTGGCTGTTGTTTGTGTAGCCGATATTAACCTCGAAGGTGAATGGTTTATAGAAATTCCAGTCTGCCTTCAGATTACCGATAAAGCGCTTGTTGTTGCGCTTGTCGAGCAGTTCGTGGATATACGAAAGCGGCTGCACACGGTAAGGACGCACGTCGTTGTAGTCGCCGTCGCTTGTATATACCGGCAGAGTTGGATTGAATACATAAGCTTCATAGAGCATGCTTGAACCCATCTCGCTGCCTACGGTACTCGACGTTGGAGCCTGGTTGGAGTGTGTCTCGCCGTAGTTCATGTTGAGCACGAATTTCAGTTTGCCGTCGAGTGCCGAATGGTTGATGTTCACACGTCCGCTATAGCTCTCGTTGCGTGCTCCGCGCATTATTCCGCCGTTGTTGTTGTAGCTCAGCGACGCACGGTAGTTGGTATATTCGCCACCGCTCATAAACGAGAGGTAGTGGCTCTGCTGCAAACCGGTGTGCATTATCTCGTCTTGCCAGTTATGGTTCTCGCCTCCGTCGTTGAGCGGCAGGTTCAGGTCTTTGCATACCTTTCGGTATTCATCGCCCGAAAGCATGTCGAGCTTCTTGGCAGCATTGCTGAACCCGATGCTGTAGCCATAGTTGAGCTGCTGCACTCCTGCCTTACCTTTTTTCGTGGTAATCATGATTACGCCGTTTGCTCCGCGGCTACCGTATATTGCCGTAGCCGAAGCATCTTTCAACACGTCGATACTCTCGATATCGTTAGGATTGAGCATTGAAAGGGGATTGGCAGACTCCTGGTCGAAGAAGTCATTGTTGTAAGTACTGATGTTGCTCTGTCCCGAACCGGCATTTGCGTCGATTGGCACTCCGTCGATTACATACAGCGGATCGTTGCTGGCGTTTACCGAGGTACCGCCGCGCACACGGATTGTTGTAGAACCGCCAGGCTTTCCTGAGTTCTGGGCGATGTTCACTCCGGCAAAGGCTCCCTGCATGAGCTGCTGTGCCGAGAGGTTGCTGCCGCTCTTGAAGTCTTCAGCCTTCAACTGCGACACGCTTCCCGTGAGGTCGCTTTTCTTCATCGTGCCGTAGCCTACAACCACTACTTCGTCGAGACTCTTGTCGTCGGCTTTCATCACGACGTCGAGTCGGGAGTTCTGTCCCACCATCTTTTCTGTAGTTTGATAGCCTACATAGGAATAGACGAGGATTGTGCCCGGCGATGTTACTTCGATGGAATATTTACCATCCACATCGGTGATTGTTCCCACCTTGGCGTTGCCCTTTACCTGTACGGTAACTCCGATAAGAGGGTCTTTTCCGTCACTCACCGTACCGGTGACGGTTCTAACCTGTGCCCAAACGCCCTGAACTATCAGGGTCATCATAAGCAGGCACAACATTCTCAGATTTTGTTTTAGCTTGTTGTCCATAAGCTTTGATTTTAGGTTTTGTTGTTATTAGTCGTTTGTATTATTGTATTTATTCTCTCCTATTTATATATATAGCAGGGTTGCTTGTTTTTTCAATTGTCAACAGGTTAGGATTATGCTACAGCGGAAGTTCTCCGCCTTATAATTGCAAAGATAATTCAATTCTTATCCCGAGGCG
>DCBP01000005.1:0-14304 GCA_002314055.1 Prevotella sp. UBA1104 | reverse complement strand
ATTATGCAAGCCGAGAGGAGAATGAATTGAATTTATTCAATTCTTATCCCGAGGCGTAGCTTATCTTATGCAAAGATTATGCAAGCCGAGAGGAGAACGAATTGAATTTATTCAATTCTTATCCCGAGGCGCAGCTTATCTTATGCAAAGATACCTTATGAAGTGTTAAGAAAAGGGCAAAAAAAGGTTTTTGAAGTCGAAAAAACGGTCAAACTGCATGTCAACACGGCTTTTTATAGCACAAAAACCGATTTTCACCACAAATTAACCGGATTTCACACCCAGGCGAAAGATACTTTACATAAATTTGTATCGCAAAACAAAAAACTATCAAACATGAAACATCTCAATATAAAAAATCTTCTGCTTGCGGGATCGGTTTTCATCTCAATGCAGCTATATGCCGACAACAATGTATTCAACAGCATCGTTGCGCAAGATGGTACCGGCTCTTTCGCCACTATTCAGGATGCCATAGATGCCGCACCGGACTCTTCGGCTACACCTTATATAATATTTATAAAGGCAGGACACTATCATGAACACCTGTACATACCGGCTTCGAAACCTAATCTTCACCTCGTGGGACAGTCTCGGCGACTGGTAAGGGTGAGCGACGACAGGGTGAGCGGCGGACCGAACGCTTCGCCCGTTGACGTGGCGGCAACTATGGTGGTTCATGCCACGGATACGTATCTTGAGGAGATTACTTTCGAGAATTCCTGGGGAACACGCAAGAAAGACGGACCGCAGGCTCTCGCCCTTTATACGAAAATGGACCGCAATGTGGTTAACCGCTGCGCCATGCTGTCATATCAGGATACTTACCGTACGGCAAACGCCCTGAACTGGCGCAACTACGTGAAAGACTGCTTTATTGAGGGTGCCATTGACTTCCTCTACGGTCAGGGGAACGTTTTCTTTGACCACTGCACTCTGAACATCACCCGCAAACAGGGCGGATGGATTGTAGCACCGAAGCATGACGAGGGGACAACATGGGGATATGTATTGAAGAATACTACTATTACGGCTCCCGGAAATCCGAAAGATACAGAAATCTGGCTCGGCAGACCATGGCTGCACAGTCCGAAGGCAGTTTTTATCGACACTAAAGCGGAGGTTACTATTCCCGATGAGGGATGGTATGACCACATGGGCACGCTGCCTGCGGTTTTTGCCGACTACAACACTACTGATGCAAGCGGCAGAAAGCTTGACCTGAGCAAGAGGATTGACCGCTATTATAAGCTTACGGCTGAGAATGATACTATTTGGGGAAAGGCTAAGAATATGCTGACGGATAAAGAGGCTAAACTTTATACCGTGGATAATGTTTTGAGTGGCGACGACAACTGGAACCCTCTGATTTTATGTAAAACGCTAAAATCCCCTGTAGTTAAATGCGAACAGGGCATTATTACATGGAAGCCAACACAGGGAGCACGCGGATATGTGGTATGCAAAGGGGATAAAGTGGTGGAGATTACTACGGATACGAAATATGCCGTTGACGGGAAGCCAGGCCTATATACCGTACAAAGTGTAAGCAAAACTGGAAGTTTGAGTATTATAAAATAAGCGAATAACATATGAAAAAGCTGTTTATATTTATTTTCGCACTTATTACGCTTAATTTAAGTGCACAGAAAGAGAGACAGGAATACATGTTCGACGGCGAACTTCCAGTGTGTCTTGAGGAGATGCAACAGGAACTCTCCTACCCTATGGCATGGGGAAACAGCGACATTCGCCAGTTTGACCTTTGGCGAAGCAGCGCACGTGATGTTCTCCGGCGCGAGATGCTCTTGCCGCCTAAACCAGCTACAGCTTACAACATGAAGGTTATTGCCGAGGAAAAGCGAAAAGGATACAAGGCAAGAAAGATTCTTTTCAAACTTGATGCCTATTCGAGGGTGGAGGCGTATGAGCTCGTGCCCGACGGCAAGGGACCGTTTCCGGCTGTACTGCTGCTCCACGACCACGGCGGGCATTTCTCTATCGGAAAAGAAAAGATGATCCGTCCGTTTGCCGTGGCAGATTCTGTAGTGAGGGATGCCGACGAATGGTGTGAGAGGTGTTACGGCAAACAGTATGTCGGAGACTTCCTCGCATCTAAGGGATATGTGGTGCTCGCCGTCGATGCTCCGTTCTGGGGAGACCGCGGAGTGAAGGGTGGAACGACATGGGACTGGTATAAATATATTGCCGGAAACTTCATGATGATGGGACGAAACATTAGCGCATGGATGAATTTCGACGATGTATACTCTGCCGACTTCTTTGCTTCGCTGCCCGAAGTGGATGCCAACAGACTCTCGTGTATGGGGTTCTCCATGGGGGCTTACCGCTCTTGGATGCTCTCGGCTCTTACTGATAAGGTGAAGCTCGGTGTTGCCATCTGCTGGATGCATACCACGGAGTATCAGATTAACCGCCAGTACGGACTGAAGCGCCACGAGGAATGGGCAAATCTTATCCCCGGCATCCGCCGCTATATGGACTATCCGCATATCGCCTCCATCGCCTGTCCAAAGCCGATGCTCTTTATCAATGGGGCTAAGGACAAACTTTTTCCTCCTGTTTCCGTGAAAAAGGCTTTTGAGGAGATGCACGACGTATGGCGGAGTCAGGGGGCTGACGAGAAACTGGAGACTGAAATATGGGATATGCCCCACTATTGCGGTCCGGAGGTTCAGAAAAGGATTTTGGAGTTTCTCGGCAAGAACCTGTAGAACTTTTATGTATCTGTCGACGGAGACTTTCGCTCGATAAGGCGGATAAAGACATAGCATAATTGAATCATAGGAAAAAACACATGTTTTTAATTTGAATTATTTTTATTGTTAGTTAGTAGATGACGGTATCTGTCGCGACGACAGATACCTTTTTTTCGATCTGTACGGCCGGAATTCGAAGTAGGTGCGGTGTCTCACCGCACAGTCACCCGAAGCGTTTGGGCGAAACACCAGAAGCGTTTGGGCAAAACACCAGAAGCGTTTGGGCGAAACACCAGAAGCGTTTGGGCGAAACACCGGACAGCAAAGTTTGATATAACAAATCTACTGATGATTTTTTTTGCAGAAAGTTTGCAAATTTCAACATATTGTATTACATTTGCAACAATAATCAACAACAAAATGCTTAAAGAAGTCAAAAACAATACATATTTTTATTCAAGAAGAGAATTTACCTTAAATAATTAATTACTAAAAAAAAAAATTATGGGATTAGTAGAAGCTGTAAAAAGCGTGTTTGGCAATTATGCCACCTTTAGCGGACGTGCAAGACGTTCGGAGTATTGGTTTTTCTACCTGTTTAACCTTATCGCCGTGTTCGTGTTTATGATAGTAGCCTCTATCATCGGAGCTATCTTCGGAGGAGGTAAAGGGGCTGCCGGCGGACTTGCTGTTGGCTACGTGCTCTACATTTTGTATGGCCTGGCAGCTTTCATTCCAAGCTTGGCAGTTGCCGTGCGACGTCTTCACGACACAAACCGTTCTGGATGGAACCTACTATGGTGTCTGTTGCCGTTTGTTGGTGGTATCGTCGTGCTTGTGTTTATGGTTATGGACAGCACTCCGGGCGAAAACCAGTATGGCGCAAATCCTAAGACGATTGAAACTATAGAATATTAATTTAAATTTCGAATTTATAATCTTCCCCTCCCCCGCCTCCCCCTCCGGGGGCGGAGCAGTTACCTTTAATTGCCATAACCTTACACATTTGTCATTACAAAATCAGTATCATTACTAATTTTAACAGAAAATATCTCAGTTTTTTAGCAGAAAGAGTAACTGCTCCGCCCCTGAAAGGGGAGGCGGGGGAGGGGAAGATTATAAATCCGAAACTTGAAATATATAATATTAACTATATAAAATAATGAGAGAGGGGGGACCAGCTTGGTTTCCTCTCTCTCATTATTTTGTACAATTCACACTTCAAATTCGTTCTTCCACTCTCCCGTCTCCCTCTCCAATAAGCAGTTACCACTATAAGGTAAGTATA
The DNA here is from genome assembly GCA_002314055.1 of Prevotella sp. UBA1104. Taxonomy (GTDB): domain Bacteria; phylum Bacteroidota; class Bacteroidia; order Bacteroidales; family Bacteroidaceae; genus Prevotella. Next base: position 10,296 of record DCBP01000005.1, on the reverse strand, counting down.
ACTGACATCACCAATACAAACAGGCACTTTTATAGACAAAATAAAACATTCTACAATATTTTATTTGCAGTTTTAAAGTTTATTTGTACTTTTGTCACATATTTACAAATTTCAAAAACTTTTTGTATCTAATTTTTATAATAAAGGGAACAACTATATAACCAATAAAGAAAATATATAAATACAATATAATTTCAATCTTATGAGAATCAATAAAGTTTTACTTTGCGGATTAATCGCATACTCTACAAATATGGCTGCACAGACAGCACCTGTATTCAAGCCGTTTGCAACGCAGTTTAAAACAGCAGAAACGGTAAATACCAAAAGTGTGATTAGAAAGGGTATTACAAATGCTGACCCCGACGACTTTAAAACGCTCTCGGCTCCTACAAACATTAAACTTGTCGACCTGTTGACTTCTGTTAGAATGACCTGGGATGCTCTTACGGCGGATGCTCTTAAAGGAGAAACAATAGATCCGGCAAAAGTGAAATACACCATATATAAAATAAAGGAAAATGAGGATAATGAGGAAGTAGAGACAGATAATGATTGGGAGTATGAAGGAGAAGTGACGGGAGAGACCCAATACGACATCCAGACAAATACTGACGAAGGGGAGCCTTGGGTCACAACATTCGGTCTGATTGCCGAATATGACAAATACAAGAGCGGAATGGCAATATCAGCATTTCTGCCTGTAGGTAAGGCTTACTCTCTACCATTTACTGACAGTTTCAAAAATGCCGGCACGGAAAACTTCTGGTGGGCTGACTGCAACAATAGCGATGACTACGGACTGCTGACCGACGCATCACTGAAATCTGCCGACGGCGACAACGGATGCTTCGGATTTATGGCTTCTAAAGCCGGGGAGACTTGCTCGCTCGTTTCCCACAAAATATCTCTCGCAGGAAGCGAGAATCCTGTTGTTTCATTCTCACAATACTTCAACGGCAACGGGGATGTGCCGCTCACGTTGGAGGTGATGAAACCGGACGGCACAGTGGAAGCGGTGGATACGAAGAATATATCTAATCTGACTACATCGGGATGGAAAACAATGAATGCCGCTTTGGCTAAATTCGCTAACGAAAGATACATCGTGCTGCACTTCCGCTTTACGGCAAGTACGCCTAAGATTCTCACCGGCATTGACAATATCTGCATTCGAGACGAAAAGAATAATGACCTCGCCGTTAGCATCAGCGCTCCAAAGAAGGTAACGAAAGGACAAAAACTGAAACTGGCAGTTGAGGTGGATAATCTTACGGAAAAGGCTTCGCCTACTTTTACTCTGACCGTGGACATCAACGGCAAGGTGATGAAGAAAACGGAGAAAAGCGGTGTGCTGAAGGGGTATAAGAAGAAATCGTATGATGTGGAATATACTACGTCGGCTATTGATGCCGCTATTGAAAATCTGCCGATTAACGTGGAGCTGACGGCGGATGGCGATGAAAACACGGACAACAATACGGCTCAGGCTACGGTTGCGACGGAAACGACATGGAGAAACGGGGTGGAAAATCTCAACATTGCTATGGACGGAAATGATGCCTATCTGACGTGGATGGAACCTAAGGCTAATGCGAAAACGGTTGTTGACGGTTTTGAAGATTACAGTCCGTGGGCTACGGCTTTCGGCGAATGGACTCTCGTGGATGTAGACAAGGCAACGAGTGGCGGCGTTTTCCCGAACTCGGATTATCCGCACGAAGGGGAGCCGCTGGCTTTTATCGTGATGAATCCTTCGGATATAGGGGAAACTCTGGAGGCTCACAGCGGAAACCAGTTTCTCGGTGCTCCGTATCCTTTCTATGTAGCATCCACGGAAACTTATTATCCTAATGCCGATGAATGGCTGATATCTCCGGAACTTTCGGGTAAGGAACAGACGGTGAAATTCTGGGCTAAGAATCTAAGAACGAAGGACTACAACGGAAACTGGATGGATAATGACGAGATTTTCTATTTCCTCGGGTCAAAGACGGATACTGACTTGAAGTCGTTTACTGATTACTACAGCTATGGTATCACGCATAAGTTTGACGTTTACGGCGGCGACTGGACGGAATTCAGCGTGAAGATTGCCGAAGGAACGAAATTCTTCGGAATCCATCACACTACTCCCGGCACGGAAGGACTGATGCTGATGCTCGACGACTTTACTTTTGAACAGGGCGGTACAGCAAAGAAATATAATGTTTATAGAGACGGAACGCTCATCGGCTGCTACTCCGGAACGGCTTGCACAGTGAAGCATAATGACGGCGGAGAACATACGTTTGCCGTTACTGCCGTATATGCTGACGGCAGCGAATCGGCGCCTGTATACGTCTCTGGCACTGCTGGAATTTCTGATATTACTAAGGAAAGCAGCCGCAACAATGGTATGGCATTTACTGTAAACGGTATGAGGACTGGCAATATCAGCGGCAAGCTGAAACCTGGACTTTATATCCTTAACGGAAAGAAGATCGTTATCAAATAATATCATAGACAATTAATATATAGAATTATGAGGAACAGACTTTTTACTTTGGTTTCCTGTCTTACCATGGCTACGTGTGCCATGGCTAAGCCTATCGACGCCAGTAAGGCGCTCGCTTTAGCACAGTCGTTCGGACATAAAGCGGCAATGAGCGGACTGATGCGCTCTATGGCGGCGAACGATAAGATGAATATCGTATACAAAGCTAATAAGCCTACGGATAATAATGCTTATTATTATGTGGCTGAAGCAAGGAATGGCGGATATGTTATTGTGAGCGGCGAAGATCGGACACAGAGTATCATTGGCTTTGTTGACGGCGAGAGATTCGAAATGAATAACTTGCCTGACAATATGAGATACTGGCTCGGCGAATTTGCAAGGCAGGTGGACTTTCTCGACAAGCACCCACAGGCTAAACCGAAGATTGCCAAGACGGAGGGGAAGGATGCTGTGGAACCGCTGCTCGGAAATACGGCATGGAACCAGTCGCCTTATTACAACAAATATACTCCTGACGGAAACTTCCCGATTGGATGCGTGGCTGTGGCGCTCGGACAGATTATGAGATACTGGCAATGGCCTGACCATGGCGTGGGCTCACACTCGTATACAACGACTACACTGAAGTTTGAGGAGTCGGCTGACTTCGAAAATACTACGTATAACTGGGCAGCAATGACTGACCAACTGAACTCGGCTTCGACTGACGAGGCTGTTGATGCGGTCGCTACCCTACTCCACCATGTTGCCGTTAGCGTGGATATGGACTATAATAAAGGTGGGTCGGGGGCTTACTCGGAAAAAATGGGACCCGCGATGGCTAACTATTTCCGCTACGACAAGGGCATTCAACTCGTAAAAAGGAATTTCTATAACTCGCAAACATGGATGCAGATGGTAAGGACGGAACTCGACAACGGCAGACCCGTGGTTTACGACGGGGCGACAAGCACTATGTCGGGACACTCTTTCGTTTGCGACGGATATAACGAGGATGGATTCTACCACATCAACTGGGGATGGGGTGGCAGCGGAAACGGATATTTCCTGCTTAACGCCCTGGCTTATGACTATGTGGACATGCAGACGGGACAAAGCATGAAGGATGGTTTTAACTATTACCAGGATATGCTCATAGGATTTAAGCCTGACAAGGACGGCACTTCTGTTTACCGCACTCACGAAATGCTCTGCGAAGGTCTCGGACCTGACTTCGACGTAACGGTAGACAAGGGGAAGGAGATTGATGTCATGGCGTGCGAGGTATATAATACTTCTAACTTTGAACTCGACGTGGAAGACTTGGCTCTTGTTGTATACGACAAGGAAGATAATATCGTGGCTTCCAAGACTTTGTTCAGCGGATTGACGGCACCTGGGGAATATCTCGATACGCTGCGAACTTCGTTTGCCGTGCCGAACAATCTGGCCGAAGGAGAATACACGGCTAAACTGGAATATAAAGTAAAGGAAGAAGATAAGTATACGCCTGTTAGAATGACTATCGGCACGGCTAACGAAATTCTCATCAATGTGGATGCCGACAAGGTTAGATACTCTACGCTGGGGGCAGCGAAACTGAATGTGGTGAAATTTGAGACTGACCCCGAAACGCTGACTTCAGATGTGCCGTCTACTATTAAACTCACAATAGAGAATGATGGCGGAACGTATGACGGAGCTATGAGCTTCAGGCTGAAAATCAAGGGCGATAACGTAACGAAACACTGGTATACGTCGCCTAAACAGGACGTTACCATCAATGCCGGAGAAACGAAGGAGATTTCGTTTAGTCAGACACTCGAACTCGCCGGCGACGACAATTATGAATTTACGCTCTTTAACCGCGAAGACAGCGTGGTCTTCTACAAGCTAATTCCGCTTATCGGAAGAGAGAAAGAACCTGACCTACAACTCGTAAAGGAGGTTTACTTCACTCCTCGCGACTATCAGGTGCCTATAAACTGCATGATTCTTAATGCTGAAATAAAAAACGACGGCGGTAAGTATGAAGGCAAGATGGTAACGAGAATTCTTGACGAGGAGAACTATTTCTGCGACGGTGCAAGTATGGATACAGCGAAGGTTGTTATCGAAGGTGGAGAAACGAAAACTGTTCGGCTGCATGGTACGTATGACCCGAACAAGGACTGGTCGATGAGTAATATTCGCATCGCCACTGTTTACGACATCACAAGCAAGAAGTATCTAGAGCCTATTAAATATAATATGCACGAATTTACTTACGGCTCTAAGGATCCTTCGGTTACTTGGGAACCGGATGACCCGACTACAGCTATCGATAATATCAACAAAAATGCTGACCCGAATGCAATTATGACGTTTAACGGCAATATCCTTACCGTTGAAGCTCCGTTCGGCATAGACTGTGTATCTGTTTACGGCATAGACGGCAGACTCGCCTTTAGGCAGTATTCGGGTGGAGACATCGACCTTAGCTCTCTGCCGCATGGATCTTATATTACTGTTGTTAAGACGGGCGTTGGACTAAAAGCGATGAAGATTGTAAAGGAATAAAACATAATCAAAAAAAAGCGCCATCCGCATATTATTTACGGATGGCGCTATTATTAAAATCTGTTGTTTACTTCTTACTTGACAAGTGTGACATCACCTTATTGTAATACTTCTGAGTGCCACGAACGGAGTATCGGATACCTCCATTCCACGATCGGATTGCCTTCTCTATATTGTTCTCCATATTGTAGAACGACTGCATGAGAATAAACATTTCCTTCGATTTGGCAAGGTTAAAACGGTCTTTCAGCAAATAGCGCTTCTTACTCTTGCGCCTTTTGAGAATGTTGTTACACTCTGCAACCAATATCGGTGTTATCTGCATCGCACCTACTGAGTTTCCACTCACGGCACGCGTGTTGCCCTCACTCTCTACCTGGATGATGGCATCCATCACTGGAGACCAGTCGAATTCGTTTGTTGTTGGTTCGTCGCCAGCTGCATAAACAGCAAATGGCAAACACATAAATAATAATACTAATACAATCTTGCTCTCTTTTAAAAACTTCATAATTGTTTGTTTTTGGCATCTGGGCCGTATTAGCTGGGCAAGACAAAAGCTCTGGCTAATACTCTGAACTTTGTATACTGAACATTATTCCCGCGGATTCAACATTGAATAAGAGAAAATGGCGTTGATCCTGGATACCAGTTTAATACTGTGGCGAAACGTGCTTGAACAATACGTAAGCGGTTGCGCCGTTTTTTAATTCGTGTGCAAAGATAGTAATAATAATTGACATGGGCAAGTTTTCAAACGAAAACCTGCCCATATTGTAAATTAATTAAAACAAGGAAACAGTTTTTAATATTCCTCTTTCCTATTGTTTAATACATTATTTTCTTGCCGTTATGGATATAAATCTGTCCCTTTACCAAAGTATCTACGCGCTGTCCGGTAAGGGTATAATATGCATCGGAAGTTTCGTATTTGTCGGTAGCCGAAGGAACGATGATACCCGTCGGGTCGTTAGGATTCGGGCGAGGAGTTATTACATAAGGATTGTCGTCGTAGCCTTGTCTCAAATGAAAGTCTTCAAACTTGTCTATCTCCGTTGAAGTCTCGCCGAGCAGTCCGCAGCAGTTTAACACGCCAGACATCACGCGCACAAAATCTACATGGTCTAGAGCTACAGGCTTTCCATTGTCGTCTACAGCCCAATCGATATCAAACGACGAATATAGCTCATCGTTTGCCGGACAGGCATCTACATAGCCATAGGCATCTGCCGAATAACGATACTGCACCCAATAAGGATTGCCATTGACGGTATATTCCACGGCATTTCCCGGAACTCGCGGTCCCTTAAATTTCAGCTCGTCGGCAGTCTCCCATAGCGGCCAATAGGTCTGCTTGTGGGCTGCCATCTTGGGATACCATGCTGTTGCTCCAAACCATTCACCCGGTATATCCCTTCTCTCCGTTAATATCTCATGCTTTATATACATGTCGCACATCGAACCGGGGGTCGCTGCACTGCCCGACTCTACCGTCGGACGATAATAGGTTATTTCATTCTTGTGCCATTCCTGGGTAAAGTACTCCGAACCGGCAAGTTCATACCATTGTGCCGTCTCCGGTGTATCTCCCACTCCTACAAAAACAATACCCGGCTCTATGGAACCTCCTATTGTTTCCTTGCCATACTTCGGGTCATCGGTGGCATACATGCCGTTGCCTTTTATCAGCAGGTCGGAACCTTTCTTGTTCTCTACAGGATGATCAAACTTCACCGTTATATAACCGCCGTAGCCACCAAGATGTACGAGATATCCTGGTTTGGAAAGCTGGTCTTCACAGGCTTTCAACACCTGTTCTTTTGTCATGCCTTCCTCCACTTCTGGAAGTAGATTGACAAACTGTCCTGGAGCTGGACAATATTCAACCACAGAAACCTGTTGTGTCTGTGCATCTAAACTTTCGACGCATATTGCAAGTGAAAATAATGGAAGTAAAAGTTTTTTCATACTCTATCAATTTAAATGAAAACAACAATACTTTTGCCAAAACACGGCTTACTAAGTACAAAGGTAAATAAAATATCTCTTTTTAAAAAAAAATCACAAAGAAATATTTATTACATTGTCAGCTTTGCTCATTATTCCATAAATAGAATCTTTCCCGGATTTATTCCCTCCAAAAGATACTTGTTGAGCAATTCTCCTGATGCAGAAAACTCATAAACTCTTCCGTTGATAACATTTCCACGTGCGTCGGTAACATACATATGGGCTGAATAAGGGGATATGAAGATTCCATACGGGCTCTGCATCTTGTCAATCTCTGTCATCACACCGGAATATCTGCCAAGTCCTTGTTCTACTCTCATCGACGGCAACTCTATTACGTGTGCACTGATGTTATAGTTGCCTGTAGCATACGAGTAGCTGCTGCCGAGCAAATAAAATTCATTTCCATATGCACAGGCATAAGTAGCAGGAAAATTAAAGACTTGAAACTCCTCACTTGCCACATTCATGACTACACACCGTGGTGCTACATCATAATTGTCTCCGGCTGAGTTGATGCACAAAAACTGCCCACTTCTTGCCATTGCCCCATACAGGTTAATACAGCCGGTATCGATACGTTTCAATTCTTTCATCGTTTGAGCATCAACCACAGATATGGTGGATTCATACGGATGTCCAGCTTGTGGAGCATAGCCTCCGGTATTTGCCACGAAAAGTCTCCCGTCAAAATATACTATGCCTTCTGGTTCATATCCTACGTGGCAGGTGTCTACAATTTCCTTTGACCGTATGTCAATCTTTGCCACGTAGCCGTTATCTGCATACGATGTGCAATAGAGGTAGTTTTCGCCATCCGTTGCAAGGCGCCGGTTGTTGGGAATCTTTTCAGTTGCCGAGATTGCTCTACCGTCTGGATACATATATTGTATAATGTTCGACCAGTTTACGGAAACTGCTATCAGCGTATCATTAACCATTATGATGTCATTTCCAGTGTCTCCAAGGTGCATCTTCGTATTATTCTTCTGAAACCAACAATTCGTCACCGTTCCGTTATCAATAAGGGAAATGGTAGAATTATCGAGCCCCCATAAACCTTCACACAAGACAAGCAACTTGTCGGATGTCTTCGTTGGTGTTTCTGCAGGAATATTGTCGGCTGGCTCCAAGGAGCATGCCGACAGCATTGCTGCAATGCTTATTAAATAGATATAGAATCTTATTCTCATTTTATACATCATTAAAGTTCAAACTTCAAAGTAAACTTCCAGTTTCTTCCCGGCATAGGATAACGTTTCACTACCTCATGACGGGAATCTGTAACATTATTGCATTCAATTGTTGTCTGTATCACATTCCCATTTTTTAAAATAAAACATTTGTTCAGTTTCAAATCCACCGTATACCAATCTCCCAACATATCATCGGCATTATTTGAAAGGAGCGCAAAGCGCTCGCCAGTATAAAGGAATGAAGTACAAAGTGAGTACGAGTCATAACCCAAATCAAGTATCATCGAGGCTGAATGCAACGGTGAATATGGCACATAATGTTTATACTCCGGTGAACCAGGGGTACTATAGTCAAGGTCTTTCTGACAAGTATAATTCCCGTTTGCCAACAAGGAGAACTTACGCCATTCTGCACTATATCCACCTGAAACAGAAATGCCGAGAGACTTTACCTTACCGAAATTTACCATAGACCAGCGAAATTGACTTTTCATAGGTATTGCAACTATTTTGTCGTCAATATTATTATAATATCCATCTACTGCAAGATGAAAACTACTGTCTTTATAATCTACGCCGGCATCCCACTGCGAAGTGTATTCTGGTTTCAGACTTGTTGTTCCAACAACTGTGTAATATAAGTCATTAAGAGTTGGAGCACGAAATATCTTCTTATGAAAAGCTCGGAAAATAAACCGTTTATATTTATACGAAAGCAAATACATAGGAGCGAATTTACTGAGTGATGCGCCCCCACTCTTCGTATTGTCTTTTATATTGGTATAAAGAAGAGCAACATTAGCTTCAAGTCCCTTATACGAAGTAATAAAAGAGAGCAGACTCTTTGAATCAATGCGATAAACATAATTAAATCTATATACATCACAATTTAAATCTGTCCACCTTAAATCTGTGCTTGCCGTAACAGAAAACCATCTTCTGTTATAAGAACCGGCAACAGAACCATACAAATCCTGTTGGGCATAATGATTATTACAGTACATTACAGATGTATTCTTCTCAGGGTCTTGAAGATAATGCAGGTAATCATACGAATATTTCAAATTGGCGCGCAAGCCGAAATCACTCCAAAGCTTTTTATAAGAAGTCTGCAAAAAGAAATTCTGATCCCATTGCCTGTCCTTGGAACTCCATTGGTCTGACAGACGACGAATGACAGGTCCCGGCAATCCTCTTTCTGAATTGTAATAGTAGGCATGAGCAGTAAGACCTTTGTAAAAACCTGCAGCCTCCAGTCGATAAAAAGAAATATAAGAATTAGAACGCCTACCAATGGTATCTTCAGAAGTCGACTTAAACTTAAACTTGTAATCTCCATCTGTATGCTGATACTCGGCATCAACAAAAAAGAAGTCCTTCAATGAGAAATATCCTTTCACCTTATTCAAGCCAAACGAGCCGTTACCATATTCTATATTAAACATCGTACGGTCCGGTTTCTTCGTCTGCATATACACCGTGGCAGCAGAAGCATACTCGGATGCCGACTGCAAACGTTCATTTTTATTGGCATTATATAGAGAAACGGATTCCATGTTAGACAAAGAATACTTGCCTAAATCAACTTGTCCATTCTGAGCATTCGTAATACGAATACCATCAAGATAAACACCGACATGCTGCGAACCAAGAGAACGTACATTTACAGTCTTCAGTCCACCCAAGCCACCATAATCCTTAATCTGAACACCAGAAAAATACTTCAAGGCATCAGCAACCGAAGATGTAGAAAGATTATGGAGTGTCTCGCCGGATATTGTCTGACTCGGGGTAAGATAACGAGGACGCTCTCCAACACAAACAACATTGGAAATAGACAATACCGTATCGTTATAGTTGTTAAGCTTTTGCTGAGCAAAAGCATTGAAAACATTCAACAATAAAAGTAAAGAAACATAAAATCTATTCATATAAACATGATATTAGATGTTATTCTTATTAAATAACAAAGGTAATTAAATAAATGTAGAATGAAGAATGAAGAATGAAGAATTTACGAAAAAGGCATGAAATAAACAAAAAAGTTTTTTC
>DCBP01000123.1 GCA_002314055.1 Prevotella sp. UBA1104 | reverse complement strand
GTGTTGAGGGCAGAAGACGAGGCACGCTTCTATCCCGTAACATACAACTACTACCAACAGCTCAACGGCTACCGATATCTCAAAAACCTCGTGTTGGGTTATCATTTCTATCATGGCAGTTATCTTGACCATATCGCAGAAGTGCTCGACACACATAAAAAGACCATTATACATATACCGAGCGTAAACTCCAGAGCTTCGAGTGGACTGGGAAAGTATACCGAAACGGACGAGATTATAAAAACGATAGGTACTGAAGAGAGTCGCGACTATAACAATGGTGGCATTTATCATGTCAGGACAAAGGACGGCAGACTCTTGAAAGTTGCTGACCTCGTGGAAGACCATGCCGAGACTCGTAATCTTGTTCAAGGCTATCTGCAACGAATGAAGAAGAGGGAGGATATGGACATCATTATCGCTTTGGGTACGGCAAAGGAGGGCTTCGACTGGCAATGGTGTGAGGAGTGTCTCACCATCGGAGTGAGAGGTTCGCTTACTGAGGTAGTGCAGATTATCGGTAGATGCACAAGAGACTGCGAGGGTAAGGAGACGGCAACGTTTATAAACATGATTGGTATGCCGGATGCAGACCAACCCGACGTGAAGGTGGCTGTAAATGATTTCCTTAAGGCGATTACCGCCTCACTGCTTATGGAGCAGGTAATGGCTCCAAGCTGGAATTTCAAAACCGTGGCTGATGTAGACAGCGATAACAGCAATGAAATGGATATAAGGACGCTGGTGGTGGAAGGCTTGAAGCCTCTGTCGAGCGAGAAGACGCGGCTGATTGTTGAGGAGCAGCTCGACGACTTGAAGGCAAGTGTGCTTCAAGACGACTTGGTGGTGAAGGCTATCAGCGGAAATACTACAGCCGAGACTATCACAAAGGTGTTGTTGCCTAAGGTGATTCGAGAGAAATATCCAGACCTTAATGACGAGGAAGTGGAGCAGGTGCGCCAACGCTTTCTGCTCGATACTATTGTGAAAGGTAACAACATCGTGGACGACAAGGGGGAGCCGATTGATTTTAATATTACGACTGATGATACGAGGGAATCGGAAGGAAACCGACTTATTGCGCTTGCCAACAGAATGATAAATATTGACAAGTTGAATATTAACCTTATAGATACTATCAACCCATTCCAACGTGCTTACGAGATGCTCTCGAAGAAAGTAGACAAGCAGACTTTGAAGATTATACAGGATACGTTGGCTGAGCAGCAGTTTGACATCAGTGTAGAACAAGCTGTAGTCCTCTTCAATGGACCGTATAAACAATGGGTTGAGGAGCACGACGGACGACGACCGGATATTAATGACCCAGACCCTAAGGTAAGGGAACTTGCTGCAGCTTTCCAAAAACTCAAGAATCTGAAGATTCGCAAGATGATGGGACTGGAGTATGAACCGGATATGACAAAAGCTTAAAATTGATTAGTAAAATGGAATGGCCAAAAGAATTATTGGAAATTTTTGAAGATCCGTTGTTGGCTGATGTTCGCCCCAAAGCAAAAGCGCCATCGCCCAATGACCGTATGGCACAGAAGTTGCTCGAAGTTAATAAATGGGTGGAGGAAAATGGAAAGGAACCTAACTTTAATGGCTGCTTAAAGGAAAAACTATTGGCTGCGACATTAAAGGGGTTGCGGGCAAAGAGTTCGGATAGTCTCCGCCAATTTGACGTTTATAATTTATTGTAATGAACTATGGATATTGATAAGGAATTAGAGGATGTATTTAGCGACCCATTGATGGATGTGTCGTATCGGGAGGCAAAGCTTTTCGATATACCGTCTGATATGAAGGTCGCTATGGAGACGCATAAGGTTTCGCCTGATTATGTGGCTAAAAGGAAGGTATGTGATGATTTCCAGCAGTTTGAAGCTCTTTTCCTTCAAGTGCATAAGGATTTGAAAATAGGGCATCGCCAACTGAAACGTATCAGTAAGACTACCAACATTATGGAAGGTCATTTCTATATTGTAGATGGTCAGATGATTTTTCTGGCTCGTGTGGTTGAGAAAGTGAAAGGTTCAAATGGGTCTCTTGACGGCAGGACAAGATGTATTTATGAGAATGGTACGGAATCGGATATCCTTCTACAAACGCTTCGTAAAAATGTTGTAGGTAATGGTTATGCAATAACGGAAACACAGGAAGAGACGAATTCTAAATTTTTCAGCCAGAATGATGTTAAGGCTGAGGATAAGGTTACAGGGTATGTCTATGTATTGCGTTCACTTTCCACTAATCCCGAGATTCGAAATATAAAAGACTTGTATAAGATTGGGTTCTCCACAAATAGGGTGGAGCAGCGTGTGGCAAACGCAGAGCATGAACCTACTTATCTTATGGCTCCAGTGGAGATTGTTGGCAGCTATAAAATTGTTAACATGCACTCTCATAAGTTTGAGGATCTGATTCATCAGGTCTTGAAAGAAGTGAATTTCCGATTTAAGGTGACTGACGATATGGGCATTATTCATGAGGCTACGGAATGGTATCAAGTTCCTCTTGAAATTATAGACTGTGTTATTCAGAGAATTATGGACGGCAGTATTGTTTATTATTCTTATAACAGACAATTGCAATGCCTGGAGCAGAATGTGAAAGAGAGACTTTCGAAACTTGATTTGTCCAGCATGAATGTATTGACGCTGAATGTTGACAAAAAGATTTTTGAACTTATTGCTTCCGGAGAAATAAAAGAGGAATGTTGTGAGCTTAAGCAAACTACACTCAACAAGTATACGTATATTGATGAGGCTGACGGTAAACGTTATTTACGTCGCTTTGACGTGTTGAGGTTACGTGCCGGCAATCGTGCGAACTGTATGTCTGCTGTTGTGAAGGTGTTGGATACATCTTTTGCTGATGGTATTATTACTTATCAGTTGGGGGATGTGCTTGAGGTGATTAGAGGGGATTATTAGACAGTGGCAATAAAACTGTGATTAATGTGAAGCATAATGCTTTGATGCATATATGACTTCTCGAAACAGGTGGATAAATATATGAGGGCGCTTAAGGCGTTTGAGGCATTAGTTTAGCTTTAAGTGAAGAAGTAAAAAATGGGCTCGGATGATTTGGATGCATTCGAGCCTTTTCTATTGAATATAGTGAGCCGATTACATTATATAAAAAGCCCGGATTCAATTTGAACCCGGGCTTTTTATATCTAAGATGTTCGTATGCTTTTACATTCCAGCTGCCTGAGCCAGCCAGTCGTAGATGCAGCTGCAAACTCCGAAGAGGAGAACACCTGCTGTACAGAGGGCAAGGGCAAGGCGTGTAGCGCAGTCGCTCTTGAATGTAGGCAACGGAGTTTCTGTCTTATTGATGTACATGCACTTTACTATCTTCAAGTAGTAGTAGAGTGACGGCACGGTGTTCAACAGAGCGATGAATACCACTGCGTATGCAAGAGCGGAACCACCTTCGGCTGCTGCCATGAATACGAAGAACTTACAGAACATTCCAGCGAAAGGAGGAATTCCGGCAAGTGAGAACAATGCCAAGGTCAACAGGAAAGAGAGCTTAGGATTGGTTTCATAGAAGCCATCGTAGCAGCTCATCTTTGTTGTTCCGTTGCCACGTGTCTCTACAACGTTGATTACGGTGAATACTGCCATATTGGCTGCAACATAGATGAGTACGTAGTACATCAAAGCTGTTAAGCCCATAGCACTGTTGCCGATAGCTGCAAGCATGATATATCCAGCCTGTGAGATAGAGCTGAATGCCATGAATCTCTTGAGTTCCTTCTGACGAAGGGCGAAGAGGTTAGCAACTGTGATGGTGAGCAGAATCACGATATACATCAGATACTCCCAATACTCTACCATCGGAGCGAACACCTTCATTAAGATTGTCATCAAGGCGAAGGCTGCGGCTCCCTTAGATACAACGCTCAAGTAACCGGTAACGGCAGTCGGTGCACCCTGATAGGTGTCGGCTGTCCAAAAGTGGAACGGCACAAGAGAAATCTTAAAGCCAAGTCCACTGAAGAAGAACACCAGTCCCATGATTGTCAGGGGAGATGTGCTGATCTGAGCTGCAACGTCGCCGAAATAGAGAGTTCCCACAGCACCATAGATAAAGCTGATGCCATAGAGCATCACACCGCTTGAGAATGTTGCTGTAAGAATAAACTTGGCAGCACCCTCTGCTGAGTTCTTCTTGAACTTGTCGAAAGCCACGAGGCATGCCATTGGCACGGAAGCCATTTCCAGTCCGAGGAAGAACATCATGAAGTGTCCTGATGATATCATCATATACATACCGAGTAGAGTGCTGATGAGAAGCTCATAGAACTCACCCTCTTTGTTCTGAACATCTTTGCGCTCAACCCACGACTGCGACATCACGAGTACGATAAACGTACCGGCAGTGAGGATAATCTTCATTACGTTGGCTGCCGGAGTTGATTCATACATTCCTCCAAATGCCTGTGCTGGTTCGGCAAAGAAGCATACTGCAATTTGGCAAACCAGCAAAGCACCTGTCAGCAGGCTCAACACAGAGTGTTTCTTCTCGCCCTTCAAAATAAGGTCGGCGAGGAATACTATTACCAGGGCTGCGATGAGTCCAGCCTCTGGAATCATATTAAAAAACTGACTATAATCCATATCTTGTCCTACTGATTAGAAATTTGTTACAACATTGAGGATTGGTCCAACGGCATCGCTGATGGCGTTGCTTGCCCAGAGTGGGAAAGAACCAAGACCTGCCACACAGAAGATGAGGCAGCAAACAGCGAAGCGCTCGTCCCAGGTAGCATCGGTAAGAGTGAGGTAGTGCTCGTCCTTTACCTTCTCGAAAAGGATGAAGCCAACCGTACGCAGAATATAAACGGCAGTCACAACGATTGATGTGATGGCGATTATCGTACAGCAACGGTGGAACATGTCAGGATTCTCAAACGAACCGTTGAAGATTGTCATCTCGGCAATGAAACCTGAGAAGCCTGGCAATCCAAGGTTGGCAAGACCCGCAATAACGTATCCTACAGAGAGGAACGGCATAATCTTCATCAATCCACCCAACTTGCGGATGTCACGAGTGTGAGTACGACCGTAAATCATACCGATGAGGGCAAAGAAGAGAGCCGTCATGAGTCCGTGAGACAGCATCTGCAGGATAGCACCTGTGCAGCTCACCTTCGTCATCATCAACAGGGCAAAGAGCACCAGACCACAGTGGGAAACTGATGAATATGCGTTGATGAACTTCAAGTCGGTCTGAACGCAAGCCGAGAATGCTCCGTAAACAACAGAAATTGTGGTGAGGATAAGGAATATCCAAGCCAGGTTCTGTGCTGCGTGAGGCAACAGGAACATTGCGATACGGAAGCAGCCGTAACCTCCAAGCTTCATCAACACACCGGCATGGAGCATTGACACAGAGGTTGGGGCGCAACCATGACCGATTGGAGACCATGTATGGAATGGAAACAAAGCTCCAAGCACACCGAAACCGATAAACACGAATGGGAACAGATAGTTCTGAACCATTACAGGAATATGGTTGTTGTGGGCAATCTCAAGAATGTTCATCGTAGATGCTCCGTTGAAGAAGTAGATACCTACGAGACCAAGGATGATGAGAGCAGATCCACCCATAAGCATAAGGGTAAGTTTCATTGCAGCATACTCTTTCTTTCCGGAACCCCAGTAGCCGATAAGAAGGTACATAGGAATAAGGGCAACCTCATAGAACATGAACATCGTAAAGAGGTCGATGCTGATAAAGAAGCCGTATACTCCGGTTGAGAGCAGTGTGAACCACATGAAAAACTCTTTTGTGAGTGGCTGTAACTTCCAAGAAGCAAATGTTCCGGTGAACACGATGATACTTGAAAGCAGAAGCATGACAACAGAGATGCCGTCTACGCCGACAGCATAGCTGATGTGAAGAGGAGCAAACCACACTGTGGAAGCCTGAAGAATCATCTCCTCGGTGTTTCCTGCAGCGCGCTCCCCTATGAAATGGAATGTCAGCCAAATTGACATTGCCAGCAGACAGGATGATCCGATGACCATCACTGTGCGTACCTGTTTGACGTCGCGGGCAGCCCATAGGCCGAGCAGCATCAATACTGGAATTACTACGAATACACTTAATATACTCATATCTCGTTATAAAATGCTAAGTAATACTAATGTTAATGCTACTGTACCGGTGAGGAACCATACTGCATACTGGCGAACATCGCCGCTCTGCCATGGACGAAGGGTCTCGCCAGCCTCGTTTGCACCCCATGCTGTGAAATCGATAAGGCCATTGATGATGTGCTCATCAATCCACTGCACTGGCTTAGAAACGAAGCGGAACAAAATCTTATGTGTTACAAACATATAAACCTCGTCCATGTAGAAACGCTTGTAAGCCCAACGGTGCAGACGTGGGAATGTTGCATACAGCTTATCTGCAATCGGCTGCTTCTCACCTTTATATATATAGGTGGCAAGAGCAATAGAGATGATTGCGATAACTGTAGATGTGGCAGCCACCTGTGGGTCGAAGTGAACAGTATAGGCTGTACCTGCAGCACTCACGATTTCACCGAAGCTTGTCCAATTCCAGTCGAGGAATCCACCAAGAGTAGTGAACACACCGACACCAACCGTGATAATGCTCAGGAAAACGAGCGGGAAGGTCATCGTTGCCGGAGCCTCATGAGGAGTGTGCTCGGCGTGAAGATGCTTGTTCTCTGTTCCCCAGAAAATACCATAGTACAAACGGAACATATAGAACGCTGTCATTGCGGCAACACCTGTCATCCACCATCCTATAAATGCTGAGTGTTCAAAGCATGCTGTGATAATCTCGTCCTTAGAGCTGAATCCTGAGAAGAATGGAATACCTGCAATTGCAAGGCATGAAATCAAGAATGTTGCGTGGGTGATAGGCATATACTTTTTCAGTCCACCCATTGCCGACATCTCGTTTGAGTGTACGGCGTGAATGATACAACCGGCACCAAGGAACAGGCAAGCCTTGAACATGGCGTGGGTGAAGAGGTGGAACAAAGATGCCATATAACCGAGCTGAGCGTGGTTGTCGAGAACTGCTCCGTGGTGACCAGGCAGACAAACACCGAGTGCTACCATCATAAAGGCAATCTGAGAGATTGTAGAGAAGGCAAGCACGCGCTTGATGTCGCTCTGGGCACATGCCACAGCTGCTGCATAGAATGCAGTGAATGCACCGACGTATACAACTACTTCCATTGCCTGTGGTGCATACTCAATCCAAATAGGGAAGAGGCGTGCAATCTGTACAACTCCGGCTACGACCATCGTAGCGGCATGGATAAGGGCTGATACAGGAGTTGGTCCCTCCATAGCATCTGGCAACCAGATGTGGAGTGGGAACATTGCCGATTTACCGGCACCACCGATAAACATCAGCACGAGGGCTGTAGGCAAAATGAAACCGCCAGCAGCAACAGCACGGGCTGAATCAACTGCAGAGAACACCTGTGCACCGGCACCGTAGGTTATTTCTGTTCCTGTGAACGAGAAGTTGTAGCTTCCTGTGTAGTAACCGAAAATCAAGATACCGATGAGGAAGAACATATCGGCAAAGCGGGTAACGATAAATGCCTTCTTGCTGGCATGAACGGCAGCGTGAAGACCATAGTAGAAACCGATAAGCAGATATGAACTTACACCCACAAGTTCCCAGAACATATACATCTGGAAGATGTTTGTGGCAAGCACAAGTCCGAGCATTGACATGGTGAAGAGAGAAAGGAAAGCGTAGTAACGCTGGAATCCCTTTTCGCCATGCATATAGCCAAATGAATAGATATGTACCATAAAGCTGACAGTGGAGATGACAATCAGCATCATAACCGAGATTGGATCAAGCAAGATTCCAAGGTCGAAGTGTAGATGTCCGAGTGGCAACCATGTCATGTTGTATGGTACGATTGTCGCAAATGTTCCGTCGGCCAGACGCGGAGCTGTAAAATACTGGAAGGCTGTGATGTAGCTCAACACAGTAACCAGTCCGATGGAACAGGTTCCGATAAGTCCGGCTGTCTTATGCGACCATGCATACTTGTTTCCCGCGAAGTCGGGCAAGCCAATGACGAGAAAACTCAGCAATGGCAAGAGAAGTATCAACAATGAATATGTATAATCCATAACTTATTAATATTTCATGTTTTCTATACTGTTCACCTGATCGCTGTGGAAATTACGGTAAACATTAATAACAATAGCGATAGCTACGGCGCTCTCGGCAGCGCTGACACCCATTGAGAAGAGAGTCATGAAGAATCCCTCGAACTCTGCCGGGAACAACAGACGGTTGAAAGCCGCAAAGTTGATGTCAACGGCATTGAGCACAAGCTCTACGGAGATAAGCATTGCTATCAGGTTGCGGCGAGTAACAAAGCCGTATACACCGATGAAGAACAAAAGTGCACTAAGCACGAAATAACATTCTACTGGTACCATATTACTTATCCTCCTTTTCTTTACGTGCTACAACAATACCGCCGATAATACAAGCCAAAAGGAACACTGAGATGAACTCAAAAGGCAAGACATACTGATATTTGTCGCTACCCACGAGGGCTGTGCCTATAACGTTCATCGGAACTTCCTTGTCTGCCATCTCACAAGCTTTGAACAGGAAATTGTTCTTTAGCAGAACGAGTACTACAGTAAGGAAACCAGCCAATGTTACAAGAGCTGCACCAACAGCCTTGCTACCTTTCACGTGCTCAACGAGACCTTGTAAAGTACGTTTGCCTACCAACTGGATGGCAAAGATGTACATCATTGTCAAGGCACCGGCATAGATGCTGATCTGAGCTGCACCAAGGAATGTATAATCGAGGATGAAATAAAGTCCTGCAACGCCAAAGAGGACGAAAAGCAGGAATGTGGCGGCACGCATGATGCGCTTTGTTGCCACACACATAATTGCCGAGCCAAGGATGACAACGGCAAGAATGCCAAACATTACTATATTAGCCATTTCTGTAAAGTCCTCCTATTTTGTTTTGGTGTTAAACTTTCCGATTTCCAGAGGTGCTCCGCCATCAATGAGGTTTGGTAGACTTCCGCCTTTATAAACCTCCTTGTCAAGATGAAGCACGAGTTTGTTGCGGTCAAACACAGCATTCTCGAAATCGTTGGTGAAATGAATAGCGCCGAAGTTGCAGGCATTGACACAGAGCTCGCAGAACATGCAGTCGCCGAGGTCATACTGATAATCTACCAACTTACGCTTTTTCTTTCCCGTCTCAGGGTCTTCAACCATCTCGGTAGTAATCTTGATGGTATCGTTTGGACAAGATTTCTCACACAGTGTGCAACCTACGCATTTGTAGTTGTCGTTCTCGTCGCGAGTGAAAACGAGACGACCGCGGTGGCGTGCCGACACATGGAGAGTCGTCTTGCGGTTCTCTGGATACTGCTCTGTGCTCTTCGGCGTGAAATACTCCTGGAGAGTAGTCTTCATTCCGACAGCGAGAGTCTTCATCGCCGAACCGATTTCTCCAAAATATGATTTTTTGTTATCTTCCATATCTTTTATTGTTCTCCTTAATTAAAAGTGCCAGCCAAATGCCACGATGATTGTCATGAGCACGAGGTTGATTAGACATAGAGGCATGAGGTATTTCCACTCGAGTTTTAGAATCTGGTCAATTCTAAGACGAGGGAAGGTCCAGCGTACCCACATCAACAGCCAAACAACTGCGAATGTCTTACCCAAGAACCATACGATGCCCGGGATGTAGTTCATTACAGCGTCGAAACCCTCGATGCCGATGTTTACTGGTGCCCAACCGCCAAGGAATACTGTAGTGGCAACACCTGAAACAACAAAGAGGTTAAGGTATTCTGCTAAGTAGTAGAAGCCAAATCCCATACCCGAATACTCTGTGTGATAACCTGCAGTAAGCTCACTCTCTGCCTCTGCCAAGTCGAACGGACCACGGTTTGCTTCGGCATTACCAGCTACGAGGAATACAAGGAAAGCTATAATCGCAGGTATGTGTCCTTTGAATATCAGCCAGTTCCATGGACCTGTTTGTTCTGCTACGATACCAGAAATCTGCATTGTTCCTGTAAGTATTACTGCTGTAATCAAACAGAGACCGAGAGACATCTCGTATGAAATAAGCTGAACTGCACCACGCATGGCAGACACAACACTATACTTATTGTTGCTTGCCCATCCTGCAAGGAAGATACCAATGATACCTATACTTGAAACGGCAGTGAGCAGGAAGAGCCCCACGTTGAAGTTGAGCACCTCTGCACCATTGTTCCAAGGCAGGAACGAGAATGTGCCAACAGAGGCGATGATAACAAGGAACGGAGCTATGAAGTAAAGAAGCTTGTCGGCTTTGTCTACAACAAAGATTTCCTTGATGAGCATCTTGAGCACATCGGCGAACACCTGGAAGATACCCCATGGACCAACTCGCATCGGACCAAGACGGCACTGGAAGTAGGCACACACCTTACGCTCCATGAATATCAAGATAATTGCCAGAACGGCATAGCCCACAAGGAGCAGAACACCCACCAGCACGCACTCGATAAGAATCGACAGAAAATCTCCAAGACCGAGAGTCTGACGGAGAAGAGCGTCGAACCATGTTGTTACTAATTTGAAATCAAACATAAATTTAATTATGAGTTTAGAACATTCTAATTATTATCTGTCGAGATCCGGGATTACGAAATCGATAGCCGCACCGGTAGTGATGAGGTCGGCAATTTTCTGTCCGCGAAGCATCGGGTCGAGAGCACCGGCAAGAGTCAGTCCCATAGGACGCATCTTCATTCTGTATGGACTCTTGTCGCCGCGAGAGTCAAGATATATACCGAACTCGCCACTGGCTCCCTCTACAGAGAAGTACCACTGTCCCTCTGGCACCTTGATGATTGGTTTCTGCTTGATGTAGAACTCACCATCCGGGATATTGTCGATAAGCTGTTCGATAATGTCGAGACTCTGGTAGAGCTCTTTGATATGAACATAGTAGCGATCCATAGAGTCGCAACCTGTCATTGTAATCTCTTCCCAGTTTACTTTGTCGTACATATCGTATGGATGGCGTTTACGAGTATCGTTCTTCCATCCCGCAGCACGACCGGCAGGACCGGTAACACCATAGTTGATACAGTCTTCTCTGTTCATCGGACCGACACCAACCAAACGGTTATGGGTAATGACGTTATCGCCAAACACGTCAAGATACTCCTGAATCTTCGGACGGAGATATTTGCAGAGTTTCTTGGTGTTCTCTACGAAGTTAGGGTCGATATCTGCCTGAAGACCGCCGATGCGATAATAGTTCATAATCAAACGTCCGCCAGTCGTCTCTTCCATTACATTGAGTACGTGCTCACGATCGCGCATACAGTAAAGGAATGCGGTAAGAGCACCGAGGTCCTGGGCTGTACAACCCAAGAACAACAAGTGACTGTCAATACGCTGCAGCTCGTCCATAATGGTACGAATGTAACGTATGCGGTCGTTCAACTCTATTCCCATTGCCTCCTCTATAACACCGACAAGAGCATGGCGATGCATCATTGCCGAGAGGTAGTTCAGACGGTCGGTAAGAGCCAATGTTTGAGGATATGTCATACCCTCCCACATCTTCTCTATACCACGATGTATGTATCCGAGGTGAGGATATATACGCTTTACGGTTTCGCCATTGATAACAGTCTGAAGACGTAGCACACCGTGAGTGGAAGGGTGGTTAGGACCGATGTTCACAACATAGTCGTCATCATCAAACATACGGTGTTTTGTTTCTGTTAGATGTCCGTCCGCATCAAGGTTGTATTCAACAGTGAAGTCGCTCTCCGGTTCATCAGTCAATGGGAATTTGTTCGCCTCAGGACTCATATCGAAGTCTTTTCGCAAAGGATGTCCATTGAAATCTGTGCGCAAGAAAAGGCGACGCATGTCCGGGTGACCTAAAAATTTGATTCCAAGGAAGTCGAATACCTCGCGTTCAAGCAAGTCGGCATCTTTCCATAGATTTAGAACCGTAGGGATAACTTCGCTACCGTCAACCTTTTTTGCAATAGTGCGTACGGAGCAACGCTCGTTGTTGTCTGTATTCTCAAGAATGTAGATACATCCGAGACCTTCCTCGCCGAAGTCCTCACCAATGATGGTAACAAGGTAGTCGAAATGCTTCTCGTTCTTCAGCTTGCTCATTTCGCGTGTGAAGTCCTCGAATGTGAGTTCTATATTATTCAGTTTCATATCTTATACCTTATTATATTATATAGTTTGAACTTTTTCGGCATCGTTTGCCAAATCACCACACTTAAAATCTGCAGGTATCTCGGTAACGATGATAGGCTCTGGATGACCGAGTTTCTGACTGTCTTGTAGGTTCTCGTTGCTCAAACCTTGAAGATCGCCTTTACTCATAGACAGTTTCTTCTCTTCTTTAGTCATCTTGTGGTTGGCTCCACCGAAGAACTTTTCGATCTTCACCTTGCGCTGCAGCTGCATCATGCCATAGAGGATAGCCTCCGGACGTGGTGGACAACCAGGAACGTAAACATCAACAGGCACAAGCTCGTTGATACCACGAACCACATTGTAACTCTTTTTGAACGGACCGCCACTGATGGTACATCCGCCAACGGCAACAACATACTTAGGCTCTGCCATCTCATCGTAAAGACGCTTGAAAACTGGTGCCATCTTGTTGGTGATTGTTCCTGCACACATGATGAGGTCTGCCTGACGTGGAGAGTTTCGGGTAACCTCGAAGCCGAAGCGCGAGAAGTCGTAGCGGGCACAACCCACAGACATGAACTCGATACCACAGCAACTCGTACCAAAGGTGAGCGACCAGAGAGAGTTGCTTCGCCCCCAGTTGATAACCTGATCGAGCGAGCCGAGCACTACGTTGCACCCACCTTCATGAAGTTCGTTCACGATTTTTTCGAGTGTCTCGTTGTCCTTAAACTCGTCGTAAGGAATACTCTTGATAACGGGTTTTCTTACTTCCATTCCAACGCTCCTTTCCGCCATGCGTATGCAAGGCCAAATACTAATACTAACAGGAAGAATCCGATGCTGCATAGAGCCATCGGTCCAAACTGCTTGACTGCTACAGCCCATGGGTAGAGGAACACTGTCTCGATGTCGAACATCAGGAAGAGAATGGCAAAGAGGTAGTATCCCACATGCATCGGCAGCCAAGAGGTGCCACGTGTAGGAATACCGCACTCAAAAGGCTGTCCCTTCACAGGATTGTACGAACGAGGACCCACGAGTTTCGCAACTACGTATGCTCCAACGACCAATACAACTGCCGTCAAGATAACGGTAATAAATAGGATAAAATACATAAATATTTTATTTGAATAAAAAATTTGACTGTCAAAACTGTCTGCAAAGGTACACAATTAAAATCATATTTTACAATATAATGTGGACAAATCGTAAATCTTATTGCAATTAAGTTTTTTGCTGGATGAGTTTTTTGAAATTTATAACGTTAATAAAAAAGACAGAACGATGGATTATTGTTTGCAAAGATTGTTTAAATCCATAAAAAATGAATAATTTACTGCTATATTGTTGCAAATTGTGCTTAAAAAATAAATTTTCTTTCAAATTGTTTTGTGGTTAGAGAAAATAACTATACTTTTGCACTCAAACAAATAAAAAAAATCAGATTATGAACAATCTATTTGCAGCTTTTGGATTTTTCTTTTACTACTTTGCATGGTTTTGCAAGGCGGGAAGTTGCGTGTAGAGTTCAACTTAGGAAATTGGAAATCTTAAAGTAAGATAGTATACAGTAATCCCCGCCCCAAACAGTATTGAGGCGGGGTTTTTAATTTAAAGAAAAATAGAATGAGAAAAATTGCAATACAAGGATTTGAGGGTTGTTTCCATGAGATGGCGGCAAAAAAATATTTTGAAGGAGAAAAACTGCAGCTTATATACTGCAATACTTTCGAACAGCTCTTTCGCAACATTGAGGATGGTGGCGACACAATTGGAATGGTGGCAATAGAAAATACTATAGCAGGGTCGCTACTACACAACTACGAATTACTATGTGCTAGTGGACTCGAGGTCGCGGGAGAGAAGAAGCTCCATATTTCACACAGTATTTGCTGTTTGCCTGAAGATGATTGGAATTCTATTCATGAAGTTCATTCTCACCCTGTGGCTCTAATGCAATGCCGTAAATATCTTGAACAGCATCCAAGTCTAAAATCCGTGGAAGCAGACGATACTGCTGGTGCGGCTCTCAATATATCGAGAAGAAAGCTATATGGACAGGCAGCTATCTGCAATGCCGAGGCGGCGAGACGGTTTGGCATGAGAATCCTTGAAGAGCATATTGAGGACAATAAACACAATTATACGCGCTTTCTTGTGGTAGCAAAAAAAGGTAAGGCTGAAGAACTTAGAAGTGGGTTGGAAACTGATAAAGCGAGTCTTGCCTTTACCATCAGTCATGAATGTGGCAGTCTTGCCAAGGTACTGAGTATTTTTTCGTTTTACGGTATTAATTTGACGAAAATTCAGTCGTTGCCGATAATAGGCAGAGAATGGGAATACAGGTTTTATATAGATTTGTCTTATACCGACCATAAACTTTACCAACAGAGTATTGAGGCTGTAAAGCCATTAACAAGTGAATTTATAAAATTAGGAGAATATAAAGATGACAGAAATTGACAACATGACACAAATAAAGCCAGCCGAAAGACTCTCACTCGTCAAAGAGTATTATTTCAGTAGAAAGCTGAAGGAGGTGGCAAAAATGAATGCCGAAGGAATGGATGTGATAAGTCTTGCAATAGGCAGTCCGGATATGCCGCCATCGAAACAGACGATAGACAAGCTTTGTGAAGTGGCACGACAAGACTCGGCTCATGGATACCAGCCAACTTGTGGAACCCAGGAACTACGGACAGCAATGGCAGGATTCTACAAACGATGGTTTGATGTAACACTTGACCCTAATACGGAGATACAGCCGTTAATTGGTAGCAAGGAGGGAATCTTGCATATAACGCTTGCCTTTGTTAATCCTGGTGATGAGGTTTTGGTGCCAAATCCCGGTTATCCTACATATACCTCGCTTAGCAAGATCCTTGGTGCAAAGGTCATAAATTACGATTTGCGAGAAGATAACGGATGGCAACCGGATTTTGAAACCTTGGAGAAAACAAATCTGAGTAGGGTGAAGCTGATGTGGACGAATTATCCTAATATGCCTACAGGAGCTAATGCCCTGATGGAAACATATAGAAAACTTGTTGAGTTTGCAAAAAGACATAATATCGTTGTGGTAAATGATAATCCTTACTCTTTTATTCTTAACGAAAAGCCACTGTCTTTATTGCAGGTGGATGGAGCAAAGGATTGCTGCATAGAGTTGAATTCTATGAGCAAGAGTCATAACATGCCGGGATGGAGAGTTGGTATGTGTGCCACGAACCCTACCTTTATCCAGTGGATATTGAAGGTGAAGAGCAATATTGATTCGGGAACATTCCGAGGTATTCAACTCGCTGCAGCTGCTGCATATGATAATGATGAAGCTTGGCATCATAAAGCAAATTTTGAGACTTATTCGGCAAGAAGAAAATATGCAGAAGAGATAATGCGGTTATTGGGATGCTCGTTCGACCCGAAACAGGTAGGGATGTTTCTTTGGGGGAAGATACCCGCAAATTACAAAAATGCAGAGGAACTTACGGAAATTGTATTGAATAAGGCTCGTGTTTTCATCACTCCGGGACATATCTTCGGAACAAATGGTGAGAGGTATATTAGAATTTCACTTTGTGCGAAGGAAAATAAATTGAAAGAAGCTGTTGAGAGAATAAATAATCTCGAAGTTTGAGAAAGTATATTTTTATAAAAGAAATAAAAATTTAAAATAAAATATTATGGAATTGGATTTGAAACCATTAGGTCTTCCTTGCGATAGCGAGAGACCTTTCGTTATAGCAGGACCATGTTCTGCAGAAACCGAGGAACAGGTGATGACAACGGCAAGACAACTTGCATTCAAAGGATGTCATATATTTCGTGCTGGGGTTTGGAAACCGCGTACAAAACCGGGGGGCTTTGAGGGTAATGGAGAGGCTGCATTACCTTGGTTGAAAAGAGTGAAAGATGAAACAGGAATGCTTATCACTACAGAAGTTGCTACTCCTGAACATGTGGAGTTAGCACTGAAATATGGTATGGATATTCTATGGGTTGGGGCAAGAACCACGGCAAATCCGTTTGCTATGCAAGCTCTTGCTGATAGTTTGAAGGGAGTGGATATTCCTGTTCTTGTTAAAAATCCTGTAAATCCAGATCTTGAGCTTTGGATTGGCGCCATGGAACGTATCAATCAAGCTGGCGTAAAGAGAATAGCGGCAATTCATCGCGGTTTCTCAAGTTTCGACAAAAAGATTTATCGTAATCTTCCTATGTGGCAAATTCCTATAGAACTGCGCCGTCGTATTCCGGATTTACCAATTATATGCGATCCAAGTCATATTGGCGGTAGACGCGAACTTGTAGCTCCTCTTTGTCAGCAGGCTATGGATCTTGGTTTTGACGGACTTATTGTGGAGAGTCATTGTGATCCAGATAAGGCATGGAGCGATGCTAAACAACAAGTAACTCCAGAAGTGCTGGATTATATATTAAGTTTGCTTGTTATCCGCGATGAATCTGTTACGACGGAAGGTATAAGCGAACTGCGAAAGCAGATAGACGAATTGGACAATAACTTAATGGAACTCTTGTCTAAACGAATGCGCGTTTGTCGTGAAATCGGACAATATAAAAAGGAGCATAACATGACAGTCTTGCAGACTTCACGCTATAATGAAATCCTTGACAAACGAGGAGCACAAGGATCATTGTGCGGTATGGATCCTGCTTTCATAAAAGAGGTCTTTGAGGCAATACACGAGGAATCGGTTAGACAACAGATGGAAATTATTAATAAAGATTGAAAGATTGAAGAATTGAAAAATTAAGACGAAGATTATGAGAATACTTGTTTTGGGAGCTGGCAAGATGGGGAGTTTCTTCCTTGACTTGCTTAGCTTCAAACATGAAACTGCTGTTTTTGAGAAGGATCCGCAACGCTTGCGGTTTACTTACAATACTTTGCGCTTTACTATGCTTGAAGAGATTAGGGAGTTTAAGCCGGAACTTGTAATCAATGCAGTAACGGTAAAATATACTATCCCAGCATTTAATGAAGTAATGCCGTATTTGCCGGATGATTGTATCCTAAGCGACATCTCGTCTGTTAAGACGGGATTGAAGGATTTTTATGAGAAATGTGGGCATCGTTATGTTTCTACACATCCTATGTTTGGACCAACCTTTGCCAATCTTAATCAATTGCAGGAGGAGAATGCAATTATCATTAACGAGGGGGATTACATGGGACGTATCTTCTTTAAAGACTTATATAGCAGCATTGGGTTGAATATTTATGAGTATTCATTTGAAGAGCATGACAAGACTGTGGCTTACTCTCTGAGTATACCGTTTGTCAGCACTTTTGTCTTTGCTGCTGTAATGAAGCATCAAGATGCCCCAGGAACAACATTTAAGCGCCATATGCGTATAGCAAAGGGGGTCTTGAGCGAAGACGATTATCTCTTGCAAGAAATACTTTTTAATCCTTACACTCCGGAACAGATTGAGAAGATAGGACAGGAGATGAACGAATTACTCGAGATAATAAAAAACAAAGATGCTGATGGTATGAAAGTTTATCTTACGAAAATCCGGAAGCATCTTGCTGAAAACAGATAAATTTCGCTTATGAGTATGTTTACGTCTCTTATCCTCGGTGTGTTCACCTTTGTTCAGTTGAATTGTGAGAACTTCTTTGATTGTGAGCACGATTCTTTGAAACAGGATTATGAATACTTGCCGGAAAGTCCGCGCCATTGGAACAAGAATAAGTTTTGGAATAAACTTAGGAATATCTCTAAGGAAATTCTTGCGTGTGGGGCGGTTAATGAAGACGGCGCAACTGTTATTCCGGATCTTGTGGCGCTTTGTGAGGTAGAAAATGATACGGTTGTCAATTATCTTACAAAGCGTTCTCCTTTGCGTAATGCAAGATACGAATATCTGATAACCCAGTCTCCGGATGTTCGAGGGATAGATGTTGCCCTCATATATTCTCCAATGACATTTCGACTTATTAATTCGTATCCTTTGCGTGTAAAACCGCTCAAGGGTATGCGGCCAACAAGGGATATTCTTTATGCTTCAGGTGAGGTTATAAGTGGTGATACGCTTCATGTGTTTGTCCTTCATGCTCCAAGTCGCTTTTCGGGAAAACGCGTTACAATTCCATATCGTATGGCTGTTATGAAGAGGCTTCAGCAATCTATTGATTCTATTCGCTCTTTGCAAGCAAATCCTATGATTGTCGTTTCTGGTGATTTTAATGATGAAGCGCGTGACAAGTCAATACAATATCTTATTGAAAACGGAATGAGAGATGTTTCTGCTGGTGTAAAGGGAAGAAATGGTGCTATGGGAACATATAAGTATCAGGGTATATGGAGTTCTATAGATCATATATTGATTAGTAACAGTATGGAACCTTATTTCAGAAATTGTTTTGTAAACGACGTCCCTTTTATTATTGAAAAGGATGAGAGGTATACGGATGTTAAACCTTTCAGAACATATTTTGGATATAGATACCAAGGTGGCTTCAGCGATCATTTGCCGCTCGTAGCGTATTTCTTTTTCAAGCCTATGGAAATTTAAATTTGTCTCCTAAAAATTAATTCCTAAGAAATAAAAAAGAGTTGCTTGA
This sequence comes from Prevotella sp. UBA1104, assembly GCA_002314055.1. GTDB lineage: Bacteria > Bacteroidota > Bacteroidia > Bacteroidales > Bacteroidaceae > Prevotella. Next base: position 11,134 of record DCBP01000123.1, on the reverse strand, counting down.
AAAGCAACTCTTTTAAGTAGTGGATAGGGGAATCGAACCCCTATGCCAAGATTGAGAATCTTGTATCCTAACCATTAGATGAATCCACCGCTTGTTAGTTAGTAAATCGGATTTGAAATCCGTCCAATAAAAAAGAGCTGTTATTGGCAGCCCCTTAGGATTGGTAGTGGATAGGGGAATCGAACCCCTATGCCAAGATTGAGAATCTTGTATCCTAACCATTAGATGAATCCACCATCCTTTGCTTTACATTTCGAAATCCTGCGGAAGCTGGGGGATTCGAACCCCCGGTACGATAAACTCGTACGGCAGTTTAGCAAACTGCTGGTTTCAGCCACTCACCCAAACTTCCTTCCGGTTTGTTCTGTTACCACAGGCATTTCGTTTAATGCGGTGCAAAGGTAGTGATTTATTTTTAATCACCAAAACAATTGAAGAGAAAAATAAAGATATTGTATCTTTTTTCTTATTATTTTACGTATTTCCTCTTATTTCCCCTTTTTACACCTTATTTATATAAGGATGGCACGATAGCGAAATAAACAAGGTCTTTTTCTGTTTTGTTTATCATCGAGTGGCTATGGCCATTAGGACAATAGTGAACTTCGCCTGCTTTTATCACTTCTTCCTTGTTATCATATATGAAGGTCGCTTCTCCTTCTACAATATATACAATCTCGCAGTTCCCTTCATGTTTATGGTATCCGCTTGATGCACCTGGAGCAAGTCGGCTCATCATGATTTTATTGTCTTGGTCAATGAAGTTGCGGGTTGAGAGTTCACCCTCTCCGCCCTTGAAGTTCATGATTTTTTCTACTTTAATGTTGTTGAAGTCTATTTTCATAATTTCTGATTCCTTCTTATAAAGTTATTTTTTTCTTTTCCATATATTCATCACCTTCCTTTGTATTGCGATTTGGTTAATCGCTGTAACGAGTATGAAAAGTCCCAAACCTAATGCAATGGACATCATCATGCTTCCGCTCTCGATTTGTGGGAAGAGTGTTTCGATAACTCCCATATAGTAGTCTCTTACGAAATACAAAATTGTCCATGTTATGAACAGCACTGTAATATTTAGGCAAATCGTAAGTATTTGATATGGCATAGCAACGCGTTGTGGACTATACCCTATTAAAAGCAGGTTCTCGAGTTTTGTAGAGTTCTTCTGCACGAGCAAGTATATGCTCAGCATAAGGATATAGAAACTTAAAAGACTGATTATAAGTCCGATTACCATCACGAGCGATACTATCATTTTTAGGAAATAAGTAGTTTTTTCTGCCTGTAGCTTGTCGCTCTCAACCTCATATCCTTTTCGGTCAAGATATTTGGTAATATTGTCGTCGGCAGGATTGCCTACCTCTACGATAAGTCGGGTAGGGTCTGATTTCTCTCCCGGTGCATAGTAACCGTTACTCCAGTCCATGAATTTCTGTGGCACGAGTATAGTATTCAGTCTGTTGGAGAATCCTATAACCTTTCCTTTGTATTCATCGCTGTGTCCGTTGCCGTGGATAAAAATCTTGAAATCAATCATCCCAACGAGTCCATCACTTATTTTCGGCAGAGAATGTGTCTGTGCAAATCCGAAGTTGTACATATTTATGTATGTACGCGGTAAAATGATTGGAACCTCATGGCTACCTTCAGTATATGTCCAATCTTGTAGTGGTACATCGACGAATCCGTCTGGTACGCTTTCAAAGAAGAGCTCGGAATTAAGAATAGACTGTCCGTTAACGCCCATATTTGCATCTACTTTATATTCTGTAGATGTAAATTTTCCAGCTTTCTTAGTGAACTTCTGTTGTGCAAAATCGTCGAGTTCTGAGTTATTGAATGTATTGGATTTGCCCGAAATGGCGCTTGCTGCTCCAATCTTCTTGCTTACTATTAGGTAATCTGCCTTCATAAAGCTGTCCTGCGATGTAAAAACAGGCAGAACGTCGTTGTAGAACTGGAATCCGAGCAAAACGATAAACATTCCGAAGAGGTTGGCAAAAAAGAATCCAACGAACTGTGGAACGCTGATATGCTGTTTTAAAAGTTTCCAAACCAAATTCATAATCTGTATGTTTTGTCGTATTTTAAATTCATGTGTTTGCCGATGCTGGTAACTATAACGCCGGCACCTTGTCTTTTTGCTTCCGTCGTCATAATGTCTGCCATTATAGCAGAGTTTCGGTCGTCTAGATGACTGATTGGTTCGTCTGCGAGAATAAAGTCAAATGGTTGTACGAGAGCCCTTATCATGGCGACCCTCTGTTGTTGTCCGAATGACATGAGCCCCACTTTACTGTCGAGTTTGTCGGCGATGCCGAGACGGTCAAACCATTCCACAATTTCTTTCCTTTGTTTGAATCCTGTCAGTTTGTTCTTTATTTCTACGTTTTCCCATGCTGTAAGTTCTGGGAAAAGTCTTAGCTCCTGAAAGAGGTAAGCAAGGTGATTCTTTCTCATTTCAACCCAGTTTTTTACCTTGTAGCTTAACGTAGAAGTAGAGTCAAACTTTACGCTTCCAGTGTAGTCATGCCTGTATCCGAGGATATAGCTACAGAAAGTACTTTTGCCCTTTCCGCTTTCCGCCTCGACGAGGTATAGCTTGTCTTTCTCAAAAGTGGCACAGCTTTTCCATATATCCGAGTCAAACTTTTCTTGATGTGCGAATACATGTGGCACCACATTGTCAAATGTAATTGTTTCCATTTTCTTCTGTTTGCAGAATCTATTTTATACTGTATACTATATAATTCACATTACCGAAGAGCGGTTTTAGCAAGTCGGTTACAACAGAAAGGTCTTTGTTCTGTTCAATTATCTGTTTCGCATTTATTATCATGCAGAAACGCTGACCTCGTATAAGTTTTTTCGCATCTGTCGGGAACTGGCTTTTGGTAGGTCTCAGAATGTTGTCTGCTATCTCCTCTTTAGAACTTCCGTAGAATTCCTTTGATGCTGATACTCCAAACCAGAATTTTGCATCGCTACTGTTGTATACGAATTTATCCTTGCCACAGTTGTTTATGCTGCAACCTGCCTGACATGATTTTTTCCAGTAGTCTACATCTTTTAGGAAATCGGTTTTTGCGAGTTGTGCTGCCATGCTCATATTGATATTTTTGTCAGACAAAGCATCAATGCCAAATGCCATCTCACCGTCAACACTCCTCAGAATGTTGTCCATATCGATAGCTGTGTTCATGCCAGCGAGTAGAACTCCAAGACTTGCGCTATTGTGCATCATATTCACAAAATCCTTTCCGTTGACATTCATAAATATAGAGCAGAGCGTATTCCCTGGTATGTTGTTAATGTAATTCCCTTTTATTTTTCTGAATTTATCATTAGATGCTTTCAGAGCTTTATCTATTTCGCCATTAAACGAGAACGGTTCGCCACTGATATTCATACATCCTTTACTGCTTGTCGTCAACGATGCAGCAATACAAAGTTGAGATGCATCAGCCCCTTTAGGAGCACCGATAGTGAATGGGGCGGCGAGCTTTTCCGGCAGAGCATCAATCTGTGCAACAATAGCTACCGGTGAGCTGATGCTGTCGAGTTTGTCGAACAATGGGGTAGCTCTAATGCCGTCGTCTTCATCTTGTTTCAAATATTTGGCAATGGTTCTTATTGCGTCAGCCTGCTGTGCTGGAAGAATTGGTCCGAGAATGATTACAGCCTTTCCAGAATAGCCCACAGCCCAGGATCCATGGAGTAGTGCAAAGGTAAAACCGCGCTTTTCGGTAGTTTTGCTGCACAGTCCCTTCTTGTTGAGTGTAGCGAGCCAGTCTGTAATAGTAGATTTGTCGCCAACTTTGGCACAGCATCCGAGATTTCCGTCGGTAGTCTCAAAAAGATAGAGCTTGCTTGAAAAGTCAATGCCGCATTTCTCTACGTCGTCAACCTGTAACAGTGATTTTACCACATTATTGTCAGCCATTCCCGTTTGTTCATTAAGAGCCTTTGTTTCGACAGCAACCAGGGCATTACTGTTTGCCGGGATGGCATCGATATAATCATCACTGGAGCATGAAGAATAAATGCAAATGCAGGCAAAAACTGCCAGCATTTGCAATATCGTTTTTTTTATACATTTCATATCCTGAATATTTAGTCCTTTTACTTTAAATCCTTGTGTATGATTATTCCTTTCTGCAAGTTAGCTGAGCAGCCATGGCTGCATAGAGAGCAGCCGTTTCTGTGCGAAGCCGACTCTTGCCTAAGGAAACTGGAATAAATCCTTTAGAAATGGCGAGTTTCACTTCGTCGATAGAGAAATCCCCCTCCGGACCGATAAGTACGGTAATGTTTTCAGCTTCCGCTTTATTTTTCTGAAGAGAGTCGAATAAATCAACACTCTCCACCTCGTTATAACAATGTGCAATAAATTTAAGTCCGGGTCTTTCTTTACCTACAAAATCTTTAAAGGATGTAAGTGGAGTAATAACCGGTTTCCAAGGTTTCCTGCTTTGTTTCATAGCAGAAACAACAATCTTGTCGAGTCTAACCGTGCGCATCACCTTTCGTTCAGAGAATTTACAGTTTAGAAATGCAAGTTCGTCAACACCAATTTCTGTAGCTTTTTCGGCAAACCATTCCGTTCTGTCCATCATCTTCGTAGGTGCCATGGCAATACAGATATTACCGTTCCAAGTTTTTTCTTGCGGCATTTTCTCCCTTATCTCATACATGCAGTGTTTTGTTGCAGCAAGTGTGACCACCGCCTTATAGAAGTTTCCCTTGCCATCCATAAGGAACATTTCGTCATCACTTTTCAAGCGTAGCACCCTAAGCGCATGCATAGCCTCCTCTGTAGGCAGTTCCGTAGTTTCTTCAGCTTCTGGAACATAAAAATATCTTGCCTCTTTCATAGATTATCATTTTATATAGTGTGATCTTTATTTTTTCTTTTTTTGAGTTCCTCGCTCAGCCTCGAAGCAATCTCGTAATTTTCTTCTTCAATAGCTTTTTTTAGTGATTCCTCGAGCATAGAATTTGTAACGACGTTGATAGGTAGGGATAGCTTTTCCCCCCTTCCTAAGAACACGTTAGACTGTTTTTGCATAAGCTCCTTAGTGGTATAGATGGGTATGCCGGATATTATGGAAAGCAGAATTGCTTGACTTGCCTTCACCCTGAATGTGTCGCCATTCGAAATATCTTGAATTATAGTAACATATTGTCCATTAGCCACATCCTCTATATCAATTTCATATTTGTCTTCCACTTTTGCTTTAAGCATACTGGTCAAGACCTCCGGCAACATCTCTTTGTTTCCAGGCATTTTTCCTATTCTCATGTCTATAGCCTCTCTTGTGTTTTTATCGCAAATTATAGATATTTGCCGTGTTTTGAGTTCATCTGTAAGTACAATAAGTCCGATGTTCTCGTTTCCAAGTATTTTCGACACATTATTGAATAGAAGTCTGATCCTGTTCATCTTTGTTGTCCTTTCTTGATTGTATGTGGAGCTTTACTTCTCTTTATGTTTGAACATTAATGCGAAGCTTACTCCCACGACGAGAGCGAAGCCGGCAAAGATAAACCAACAGGTTTGCCAGTCTCCCACGAGGAATCCCTCTTCTGTCCAAGAGCAATAATGGTTAACTACTTCTCCGGCGAGAAGTGTACCGATTGTTGCTCCCAGTCCGTTTGTCATGAGCATGAACAATCCCTGTGCCGATGCCTTGATATCTTCACTACATTCTGCATTTACGAACAGTCCGCCCGATACATTGAAGAAGTCGAAAGCCACACCGTATACAAGACATGACAGTATGAATAGTATTACGCCTGGGAATGCCGGTCCGCCGAGTCCGAAGAATCCGAATCTCAATACCCATGCAAACATTGCAATAAGCATCACGTTTTTTATGCCATATCTCTTCAAGAAGAATGGTATGAGCAAGATGCAGAAAGCTTCGGCAATCTGTGATATTGAGATAAGCAACGTAGCATTATTTGCTGCAAAGGTAGATGCAAGTAGAGGGTCCGCCTTAAAATGAGTTATGAAAGGCGTTGCATATCCGTTGGTTACCTGTAGCGACATACCGAGAAGTCCGGAGAATATAAAGAACAGAGCCATTTTCTTAGTCTTGAAAAGTTTAAAGGCATCAAGTCCGAACATCTCCATTAGAGTCTTCTTTTCACCTCTGTCTTTCTTCTCCACGAGTTTACATTGTGGCAACATGAAGAAACTGTAGACGAAGAGAATTATACCAAGCAGTCCGGAAACGAAAAACTGCATATGGGTGTACTGGAATTTTGAGGCATTGTCGGAAAGTGTCAAAGAGAAAGAACCGTTGTCTAAAGTAGCACAGTTTACAAACCACATTGTTATGATGAACCCAACGGTGCCGAGTACTCTTATAGGTGGGAAATCCTTTACAGTGTCTCTACCGCGATCTTGTAGAATCTTGAATGCAACGGTATTTGATAGTGCAAGAGTTGGCATATAGAAAGCAACGCTCAGCGTGTATATAGTCATAAATACCGTTTTATCGGGCATTGCCTGACTTGCTCCGAGCATGCATAGTGCTATCATTCCGGCACCGGCAGCCAAGTGACATAATCCGAGCAATTTTTGCGGCTGAATCCACTTGTCGGCGACGATACCCATCAGTGTAGGCATAAAGATAGATACTATTCCCTGTATGGCATAGAACCACGATATTTCTGTTCCCATGCCGGCTTTGCCGAGATAGTTGCCCATTGATGTAAGGTATGCGCCCCATACGGCAAACTCCAGGAAATTCATTACGGACAAGCGTACTTTCAAGTTCATTGTATTATATTTTTTAGTTAATCTATTTAGTGTATATATTATATGCAAAGATAGTGTAAAAAAACAAATGGGCAAAAGAAAATGTTATGTTTTTCTTTCGGCAATAGTAATGTTTGCCATAATAAGGAAAAGACTATATATGAAACGGTATCAACCTTTTGGCCAATGTCTCATATATAGTCTTTGGGTATATAGCTTTAGAACTCACTTGTAAAGTGGAACTTTATGTGCTTGAAGTCCTGTTGCGCCATCGACAAAACGTAACCGGAATCAGCAAGGAACACGTCTCTTCCGTCTTTGTCTTTTGCCATATACTGGTATTTTCGTTTTTTGAAGTTCTCCAGTTCTTCAGGGTCGTCGCTTTCTATCCAGCAAGCCTTGTATAGGTGTACTGGTTCCCAGCGGCACTTTGCGTTATATTCGTTCTCCAGTCGGTATTGGATAACTTCAAACTGCAGTTGTCCTACTGTTCCGATAATCTTTCTTCCGTTGAACTGGTTTACAAACATCTGTGCCACACCCTCGTCCATAAGTTGGTCGATACCCTTGTTTAGTTGTTTGCTCTTCATAGGGTCATCGTTCTCGATATATTTGAACATCTCTGGCGAGAATGACGGCAGTCCCTTGAAGTGCAGCTTCTCGCCGTCGGTCAGCGTGTCGCCTATTTTAAAGATACCGTTGTCTGGCAAACCTACGATGTCGCCTGGGTATGCCTCTTCGATGGTACTCTTGCGCTGTGCCATGAATTGGGTAGGGGAGGAGAAACGCACTGTCTTGCCCTGTCTTACGTGCAGATAAGGCTTGTTCCTTTCAAACTTACCGCTGCACACCTTGCAGAATGCGATACATGAGCGATGGTTAGGGTCGATATTCGCTGTAATCTTGAATATGAAGCCCGTAAACTTCGGTTCTTCTGGTTTTACGATGCGTTCTACGGCTTGTGTAGGACGTGGACTTGGTGCTATTTTAACGAAGCAGTTGAGAAGCTCCTGCACACCGAAGTTGTTGAGAGCCGAACCGAAGAAAACTGGTGCCACAGCTGCCGAACGATAGTCTTCCACGTTGAATTCGGGGTAGACGCCCTCCACGAGTTCAAGGTCCTCGCGCAGTTTCTCAGCATCCTGTTCTCCGATATGTGTATCGAGGTCGTTACTGTTGATGTCCACTTCAACCTTCTCCGTTACCCTCTGTTTGTCGGGTTTAAAAAGGTCGAGTTTGTTTTCATATATATTGTATACTCCCTTGAATTTCGCTCCCTGGTTGATAGGCCATGACAGTGGGCGCACCTTAATCTCGAGTTCCTCCTCCAGCTCGTCGAGTAGGTCGAACGGGTCGCGTCCCTCGCGGTCCATCTTGTTGATAAAGATAATAACCGGAGTATTTCTCATGCGGCATACACTCATCAGCTTACGGGTCTGTGCCTCCACACCCTTTGCTCCGTCCACTACGATGATAGCTGAGTCTACAGCAGTCAATGTGCGGTATGTGTCTTCTGCGAAGTCCTGGTGACCGGGAGTGTCAAGGATATTCACCTTGTACCCCTCGTAGTCAAACTCCATCACGGAGGTAGAAACGGAGATTCCGCGCTGCTTCTCGATGTCCATCCAGTCGGAAGTTGCGGTTTTGCGTATCTTATTGTTTTTTACTGCACCAGCCACCTGTATCTGTCCTCCGAAGAGCAGGAACTTCTCCGTCAGAGTCGTCTTTCCTGCATCAGGGTGTGATATGATGGCGAATGTGCGTCTTCTTTCTATTTCGTTAGGCATAATGTAAAATTGAAAAATTGAAAAATTGAAAGATTGAAGAATTGAAAGTTGAAAGATTGAAGAATTGAAAATGAGAATTGAGGATTGAAGAACTTGTACTTAATTCTTAATTTATCAATTCTTAATCGGTGTAGCCGACAATTTTAAATTCTACATTCTTAACTATACACTCTTGATTCATTTGTTCATATTATTCATGCAAACTTCCAGACTGTCAACCCAATACGGGATGTTGATGTCGAAAGTCTCCTTGATTTTTGTTTTGTCAAGCACGCTGTAAGCCGGACGTTTTACCGGACTTGGAAATTCGTCGCTGTGACAAGGCTGTATGTTGCAATTTGTATTGCCGGCAAGCTTTGCAATCTTTATCGTGAAATCATACCAACTGCATACTCCTTCGTTTGAGAAATGGTAAATGCCGGAGTTGTTTTTAAACATTCGCTCGCTGATAATTTTGTTGATAGCCTTTGCAAGGTCAAGAGCATAAGTCGGCGTGCCACACTGGTCGAACACAACTTTTAGCTGAGGTTTTGTAGCTGTGAGGTTGAGCATTGTCTTCACGAAGTTCTTGCCGAACTCCGAGTACAACCAGGCTGTGCGCAGGATGATATGGTTTACTCCCGTTGCGATAATCTTCTGCTCGCCGTGCAGCTTCGTCAGTCCGTAAACTCCAGTAGGAGTACCTTTCTGATCCTCTTTGCAAGGTGTGTTGTATGGGTCTCCACCGAACACGTAGTCTGTGCTGATATGTACGAGCAGTCCGTCAACCTCTTTCATGGCTATAGCTAAGTTTTCGGGTGCCGTAGCGTTAAGTTTCTCCACGATGTCGCCAGCCGTCTCCGCAGCATCAACGTTAGTCCATGCAGCACAGTTTACGATGCATTTTATGTCATTCTCCTTCACCATCTTGCGGATGTCGTCAAGCGAAGTGATGTCGAGATGCGTATATCCGTCGCAAACATCTGTGAATATATATTTGTCGTTGCTTCCCTTTGCAACGATTTGCATTTCATTACCGAGCTGTCCCCCGGCTCCAGTTACCAAAATATTCATATTCTTTAATCTAATTCGAGTTCACCTTTTTTGTCTTTGAAATAATAGTCGTTGAGCATACCGATGAATGTTGTTATTTCCTTTATGGCATGCTCCGTGTCTGGAGACACGGGTTTCTTCTGCAGTCGTAGCATCATTACGCCGTAGAGGGCATTGAAGCAAGTTTCTATTTCGTTCTTCTCTTTGTCAGCTCCGCGTTTGCGTAGTTCCACGATAAACGGCAACACCTTGTAGTATTCGCTGTTGTAAAACGGAAATTTAGAACTTGAGAGTAGCTCGGCGCTCAGCTCCGAGAGTTGCTGAATGATAATTTTGTTAATCTGCAAGTGTCCCTTCTCGCGGCATCCCTCGCTGTTCATCATCTTCACGAGATTGCCGTACCAATCGGTCATTTCCTCCTTCTGTTCGTCCGTATATTCAAATCTGTCGATATATTCACGCTTTATCCTTGCCAATGAGCATCCGTAGGCGCGTATGATATCCTCCACTTGCCACATATATAGCAAGTATTCTGCAATGTTCTTTTTTCTTAGTTCTTGAGATATAAACATATAATGAAATGTTTAAAAGTATTTTCCTTGAAGTTTACAGACTCATGCTCGGCAGCGTATAAAGGTTGAATACCGTGCCGATTAATACTATTATCGACATGATGATGACAATGCTGCCCACCACCTTGTTTATAAGCTGAATGCCGTTGGTGTCGAACACCGCACGTATTTTGTCAACGAGCCATGTCAGTCCGTACCACCACAGCAACGCTCCTGCAATGATTCCGAAATAGCCCACACTCATCTCCAGCGGATGGTCGGGGATGATGAAGGCAAACTGTGCAAACAGTCCCATCATGAGCATGATAATCAGAGGATTGGAGAATGTTACGAGAAATGCCGTTACTCCGTTGTGTACAAGCGATCCTTTCGTGTTTTTGCTGCTTACATGCATTTTCTTCATTGGATTGCTGCGAAAGGAATAAATACCGAAAATTAGCAATATTATGCTTGCCGTGATTTGCAATATATATCGGTAGTGGGCGTTGTTTATGAAGTCCATTACAAATGACATTCCGAGTCCGGTTATGAGTGCATATATGAAATCACTTATGCAGGCTCCGATACCTGTAACGAAGCCGAACCATCTGCCTTTGTTCAGTGTGCGTTGTACGCAGAGCACTCCCACCGGTCCCATCGGAGCCGACACGAGGATGCCTATCAGCACGCCCTTACACAGAAGGTCTAATATATTTATATGAAATTGAAATGGCATAGTGGGTGCAAAGTTCCGTATTTTTTACGAAAGATACAAATTTTGTGTATTAAAGTTTATTTAACCTGTATAATTCATATGATTATGCAGTGTATATTCTTTGAATGGATATGTTGTTTTGGCATAAACATTTATAATGTAATACAGAATATCAATATAATTTGTTTTTTTTTATAACCTACAAGGATGTTTTTTCATTTGCCTAAAACGTAGCAAATCATATCTTTCAGAAAATATATATCAATACTCTGTTAATTCT
>DCBP01000031.1 GCA_002314055.1 Prevotella sp. UBA1104 | reverse complement strand
TGGGAGAAACGATTCCATCTCCCCCCTTCTTGGTCTGAGCCATACCGCAAACGGTAAACATTGAAGCGGCAGCCAATATCAAAAGATTAATTCCGTATTTTTTCATAGAGCATAATGGTATATAATAAAAATCCCGGCAAACATGAACCGAGTCACATTTACCGGGATTGTATATTTCGTTAATCAAATAGATTGATTACTCTGCTGCTGGAGCCTCTGCTGCTGGAGCTGCCTCTACAGGAGCCTCAGCTGGAGCCTCTACCTTAGCGTTCTCAGCGATAACCTTAACAGGGAGCTCAACAACAACCTCCTTGTGGAAGTGTACCAAAGCTGTGTAGTCGCCAAGTTTCTTAGCCTCACGCATAGTGATAATCTTGCGGTCGATGTCGAAACCTTTCTTCTTCAACTCGTCAGCAACAACACCTGCGTTAACAGATCCGTAAGTTACGCCGTTAGCAGAAACCTTCATCTCCACAACGATCTCTACGCCGTTAAGAGCATCACCCTTCTTCTGAGCCTCAGCCTTGAGAGCCTCGAGCTTGCGAGCCTGCTGCTTCAAGTTCTCAGCGAGAACCTTCTTAGCTGACTCTGAAGCGATAACGCCTTTACCTGTAGGGATAAGGTAGTTACGACCATAACCAGACTTTACATTCACGATATCGTTCTTGAATCCCAAGCCGATAATATCTTCTTTCAGTATAATTTCCATTCTGTAATCCTCCTTTAAATTATTTCATCAAGTCAGTTACGTAAGGAAGCAGTGCGATCTGGCGAGCACGCTTAACAGCCTGTGCCACACGACGCTGATACTTCAGAGATGTTCCGGTGATACGACGAGGAAGGATTTTACCCTGTTCGTTCAAGAACTTCTTCAAGAACTCAGGATCCTTATAGTCGATATACTTAATACCGCTCTTCTTGAAACGGCAATATTTCTTTTTCTTAGTGTCCACTGATGGTGGAGTCAAGTATCTGATTTCTGATTCTTGTGCCATGATTTAAGCCTCCTCTTTTTTACCAAGTTTGTTTCTTCTCTTAACAGCATACTCAGAAGCATACTTGTCAAGTTTAACTGTCATGAAACGGATTACCTTCTCGTCGCGACGGTATCCAATTTCAAGAGTGTCAATAACTGACGGCTCAGCCTTGAACTCAAGCAGGCAATAGAAACCTGTTGACTTCTTCTGGATTGCATAAGCCATCTTCTTCAGTCCCCAAGTCTCTTCATTCAGAATCTCGGCACCCTTATCGGTAAGCAGAGTCTTGAATTTAGCGACCGTTTCCTTCATCTGTTCATCAGACAAAACGGGAGTCAAAATGAAAACGGTTTCGTAATGATTCAACATTGTTTTAATTGTTTATTTTGTTATTTTTGCAAAATGCGGTGCAAAGGTAATACTTTTATTTATAATACAAACATTGTACGTATATTTATTAAACATTATTTAACCTATACTACTTGTTAATTTAGTTATTTTACCTTTCACCTTTTTATTATATATGCGAGACCGGCACCTTTTCCCACGGAATCAATCTTAGAGTCTGGTCTGTTGCGATATTCCCTCAAATCCTCTGATGCTTGTGTATGCGATACGCCTGTGAGACATACATAGTCTTTCAGCCGCATCAAAGGGTGCGACGGATCTGACAGATAGTCTACAGCCATTTGCCACCGCTCTTCCTTAGTGTACGGAGAGCGACGAAGTCGTTTTACTGCTCCCTTAGAAAGTCGACACAGGCTGTTTGTTTGTCTTACAAGAGCTTTGTCTGGTCTATAGTTTACTCCGGATACTTCAAGTGTCATAGCATTCCGTTTAGGTTCGCCACTATCGATATCATCCTGTCCGTATCCCTCTCTCACGCCCAGCGTAGCATTAAACGTACCAATTCCATCGAGAGTAACCGAATATCCGTCTGCCATCAATTCGGCGAGCGTCTCTCCCAAAGCGGTGATTACCTGCACTGCTCGTGCCCTGTCCATACCAGAACCGGGATGAGACATACGGTCGATTAGTTCCCGTGTATTGATGTTGCGTACTATTTCCATACGGTAATAGCATTGCTGCTTACCGGTATTGTGGAGATCTGTCATTTCCTGTTTTATATATCTTGCCATATTCCCAATAAGATAAAAATTATGTCTTTCTTTATATTCTATGTGTTTTCCCGAAAGAAATCGATAGTTTACTTCTAAATAATTTGTTCACCACTGATGAACCAATAGCCGCCACTGATGGACCAATAGCCGCCACTGATGGATTATTAGCCGCCACAGGTGTACAATTTTTTCGACTGCAAATATACTAAATTATAATAAGATAGGCGGCATTTCGGGATGAAAAATGAATAAATTCATTTTGTCCTCCTCTCAATTTGCACTATCTTTGCAACGAAATATGTAAAGTTGGAAACAATGGAACATTTCATCAACGCTTATACTAATAAGAATACACATAATCTTATGACTGACGACGCTTTTATCATACCAATGTTGCGCAACGGCGAAGAACAGGCTTTTAAGCTACTCTTCGACCGCGAATACGAAAAGCTGTGCCACTTTGCAAACTGCATGATTCATGATTCCATGACTGCAGAAAGTATCGTCGACGACGTGATGTTCAACATTTGGGAAAACCATAAGGATATCGTCATTACCCAGAGCCTACATGCATACCTGGTGAGAGGTGTTCGCAACAGGTGTATCAACGAACTGAAGGCACGACTGCAACGGTTGGCTAAGGAAACGACAGAGTTGAAGCTGAATGCCGAAACGGAAATGCTTGAAGTGGTGTTCCGCGACGATAGTTTGCCGATAGACAGTCTTATTGGCGAAGAACTCGAAGAAAAGATAAGCAAGGCCGTGGAGATGCTGCCCGAAGAATGCCGGAAGGTTATGGAGAAAAGTCGCTTTGAAGGATTGTCATATAAGGAGATTGCTGCAGAAATGGGAATCTCTACCAACACCGTGAAATACCACATTAAGAACGCACTCGCCTTTTTGCGCAAGAATCTTGACGGATACCTTAAATGGATCATAATCGCCATACTAATGAGATAAAAGAAAGAATGAGTTAATAAATAGCTATTCACAATTAGTTTATACGAACAACAAGACATTTATATTTAAAACAACCGTTACAACATA
>DCBP01000030.1 GCA_002314055.1 Prevotella sp. UBA1104 | reverse complement strand
CTGTATCGTTAATATATTTGTTATTACTAAATCTGTATCATTAATATATTTGTTGTTACTAAATCTGTATCATTGTTAAATTAACATGTAAATATTTCATTTTTTATCAGAAAGAGTAACTGCTCCGCCCCTGAAAGGGGAGGCGGGGGAGGGGAAGATTATAAATATAAAACTGAAGTTCCTTAAACCAAGGTTGTTTTTATTCCTTAATCTTGATGAGCAGATTGGAGAATATAGCTACAAGTCCGCCGGTGGTTATTCCCGACGAGAAGATGCTCTTCACTTGCTCCGGGAAACCGTTGAGAATCTCCGGCATGAACTCAACGCTCAGTCCGCAGGCAAAGCTGATGGCTATGACGAGAATCTCCTTGCGCCCGAGTTTCTGCGAGGCGATGACCTTGATGCCCGATGCGGCAACCGTGCCGAACATCAGCAGTGTGGCACCGCCGAGCACTGGCTCCGGCATGAGCGAGAACACGAGACTGATTGCCGGGAAGATGCTCAGGATAATGAGCATGGCGGAGATGAAATATCCCACATAGCGCGAGGCAACTCCCGTGAGCTGAATCATTCCGTTGTTTTGAGCGAAGATGGAGTTGGGGAACGAGTTCAGTCCGGCAGAGAGAAACGACGACACGCCGTTGGCTACTACTCCGCCCGAGGCGCGCTTCATAAAGAGGTCGCCCTCAACCGGTTCTCCCGAGATCATGGAGTTTGCCGTGATGTCGCCATACGCCTCGATTGCCGTAATGACGAAGATGATGCTCAGCGAGATGAAAGCCGAGAGGTCGAAATCCAGGCCGTATTTGAACGGGACGGGGAAGTAGACGCCACCGAAACTCTTCACCGAGTTGAAGTCGATATATCCGAGCATCCACGATACGAGGTATCCCACGGCAAGTCCGATAACGATAGAACTCATTCGCAGGTAGCGGTTCTTGCTGCTGTTGAAGAACACGATGACTATGAGCACGAGCATCGCCAGTCCCAGGTTGTGCAAGGCTCCGAACGACCCGTCTGCCATTGCTGCGTTGCCGCCTCCGCAAGCAGAGATTCCAACCTTGATAAGACAGAGGCCGATGAGTGTTACCACGATTCCCGATACGAGAGGCGTGATGATTTTTCGTGCATAGCGTAGCACGCTGCCCACGAATATCTCTACCACTGATGCTGCCATACACGAGCCGAAGATAACGGCAAGTCCGCCGCCCATTCCAGCCGTTATTATCGGACCGATAAACGAGTAGCTCGTTCCCTGGATGCAGAGCAGTCCGGTACCCACGTTGCCGAATTTGCGGCATTGTATGAACGTGGACACTCCGGAGGCGAAGAGAGCCATAGACACGAGAAAACTTGTGGTCTCGATGTCGAGTCGCAGTTGTGAGGCGATAATGAGCGGTGGGGTCATGATTGCCACGAAGATGGCGAAGAGGTGTTGCAGGGCTGCAAACACAGCCTCTACAAATGGCGGGCGGTCGTTAAGACCATAGATGATTCCTTTTTCCTTTGCGGTTTCCATTGCTTTTTTGTTTGTATCCTTTTTATAGGTCTTATAGGTCTTATTAGTCATATTAGTCTTATCAGTCTTATTAGTCTTATGGCTTATATGGCAAATAGGGTTTATATGACAAATATGATTTATAGAACCTATAAGTTTATTAACGGAAGAATGTTCCAGTTATTGTATTTGAGTCCATTTTTCTTTCACTTCAGATAATAAGAAAGCGGCAGGGGGAGCCTGCCGCTAATCTTATATGTCGCTAATTATTTTATTTCACGAACTTCTTTCCATTGCTTATAACAATGCCCTTGTAGCTCTTGCCAACACGCTGTCCGGCAAGGTTGTAGGTAGTTTCACCATTAGCCTTGATATTAGCCTTGTTGCCGGTGGCGATGTTGTTGATACCCATAGCGTCGGTATAGAAGAAACGGGTAATTGGCTGTTCCAGAGACGGAACGCAGTCGTCGTTAACATAAGGCCAGTCTTCAGTCTCGGCAAAGTCGCCGAAGGTGTATTTGTCGCTGAAGTAAGTCATAGCCTTCTTCGTCTGTTCAGGGTTGTAGTAGAAGTTGAAGTCGAGCACGTTGCAAGTGTTCTCGCCCTCGAAGGTGAGAGCCACGAGCAGGTTCTTCTCACCGCTGTAGTTCAGGGGCTTGTCGAACACGAGTTCCATCTCGCCGTTTCCTCCGGCATAGTCCAGGAGTTCACCGTCATACCCGTAGTTTGCGATAGCTACCGAAGCATCCTCGTAGTCGAAGAACTTGTATGCCCAAGCCTTGTCATCGTAGTCAAAGGCGTTATTGTCTATTTCCTTTACCCAAACATTAACCGTGCGAGGGTAGGCATCATAAGCCGACTCATTGTGGAACACGAAGTTAATCTGCGAGATGGCCTTGCCTGCCATCTTCTGCAACTGTTCCTTGGTGTAGATAATCTCCGAACCTGTGTACTGGTGAGAGAAGTTTGTAGGAGCGGCAGCCCAAGAGTAACCGTGTCCGTAGTAAACCTCGCCGTCGATACCTGTACCGTCTTTCAGCATCTTGTCGTATTTTCCGAGCGTAACGCTGTTTTCAGGTTCCGGAGCCTTAGTAAGAGAGATGTTCTTGATAGTAGACTCGCCCGGTGTGAATGCGATGTTGTCCTCGGTGTAGTCCTCACATTCTCCGTCGGTAACGGTGAGAGTATAAGTCTTCTCGCTCTTCACCACGTTGAGCAGATAAGTACCGTCGGCACTTGTCTTAGTGCTGTAAGTGATGTATTTGTTGTCCTTGGCAGCAAGTTTCACGGCAGCGCCCTCAACAGGTTCACCATTGCAAGTTACCTTACCCGTCATCGTAGAAGGGTTGTCAATCTTGATGAGAGTGATGTCTTGAGTCTTCGGTTCGCCAGGAGTGAAAGTAAGGTCGGCAATCGCCTTCTCCTCATACCCGTCAGCCTTGGCCGTAAGCGTGTATGTCTCTTCGCTCTTTGTTACTTCTATGGAATAAGTTCCATTTTCGTCGGTAGTTGCAGAATATTCGTTGTTGTCGTTCTTTACGGTAATAGTCGCATCCTTGACAGGAGCGTTGTCTTCGTTGGAAACAACCTTTCCGGAAAGGACCGACGGTTTTTCTACCGGTTTGCTTGCCTCCTGATAAGAGAACTTGGTGAGAGGCTGTTCGAGCTTAGTGGCATGCGAGATAGCCGAGCCGCCGCCAGTGGCGAAAGGCCAGTCCTCCGACTCGTTGAAGTCGGCAAACGACGATTTGTCGCTGCATGTTGTCATAGCCATGTTCTTGGCATCCGTATTGTAATAGAATTCGATGTCGGTAGGAGAATCGGAAGTGTCGTCGCCGTCGAAGGTGATAGTAACAAGCAGGTTCTTCTCTCCGCTATAGGCAAACGGCTTGTCGAAATTGAATGAAATTTCGCCGTTCATGCAGTAATATTCAACAAAGTCAAAATCGAAAGAATAGTCAGCCGTAGCCTTTGTAGCATCAGAATACTCAAAATATTTGTAAGCCTTCTTTGCGCTGTCGTATGCAAATTCGCTGTCGTCAATCTCTTTCACCCATACATTTACTGTTCTTGGGAACGCACTGAATGCCCCCTGGTTGTAGTAAACAAAGCTTAGTCCCTTGATTTCCTTGCCAGCCAGATCAGCGAGCTGACTCTTGGTGTAGATAATCTGCGAGCCTGTATGCTTCACGTTAAACTGTGTTGGTGCAATCATCCACCAACTACCCTGGTAGGTCTGGTCCTCGTTCCAGTCGCCGTTTACTACCTCGTCGTAGTTTCCCAAAGCCAGTGTCTGGTCATCGGCTTTAGCCCAGTTCACTCCAATAGCGAGGAGCAAGAGGGTAATGATGTAGTTTATTCTTCTCATATTATTATTTATTTTAAGTTAGAAAATCAAGTTATTTCACGACAACCTTCTTGCCGTTGTGTATAAACATTCCGTGGTGAGGCTTCTCCACACGCTGTCCGGCGATGTTAAACCAAACGTCTGTAGCGTTGAGGCTTTCAGCAGCCGTTGCGTTCACGATACCGTCGGTAGCAGGGTCGTAGATTTCAGAAGTCTTGTTAGTCATGTCCACCTTCACGAGGTCGGCAAACGGACTCGTTACGAAGGTGTAGGGCATGGAGCCGTTAGGAGTAGAGAAATCATTAGCCGAAGCATAGAGGTCGTAGTAAACCACCTTGGAAGAAGTATATTTCGACAGTCCTGTGATGCGGCATGATGTAATAGAATCGTTAGTCGTCTCGTTAACGGCATCTACGGCATCGTTTCCGCCAATCATATCGTTTATAATGTCGCCAATCTTCAAGTCCTGTTTCACCTGAATGCGGTCGAAGTAGTCGGGTGCTCCATCCTTTGCCGTGTTGTTAATAACGCTGAAGAAGAGATCTTTGCATCCGTTTTCAAATTCAAAAGTCAATTCAGCAATGCCCGTAGCTCCGCCTTCAACCTGAGCCTTCATGGTTTTGATCTCCTTACCGTCTTTGCCGTTGCTCTCGATGCGAATCTCGTCGCCGTTGTTGCAATAAGCATCAACCACGATTTTGTATTTTCCGTCGTTACCTCTCAGGTCGAGATAAGGCGAGTAGACCAGTCCGGCAACCATGCTCGGAATGAAGTTAGGAAATCCGTATGCGCTCCATCCGTAAGTCTGTGCATATCCGTAAGCCGAGAGGTCCACATACTCCTCATCGCCACCGAGCGGTTCGTTGATATTTCCGCCCGTAATACCATTGAAGTTCTCGTCGGCAATAGTAACCTCTCCGTTGGCCGTAACCTTCTTGCGGTCGTAGACGAACAGGGCATAGCCGTCGCAGTCTTTCACCGCTCCCCAGTTAGCGGTAAATCCCGTTGACGTGATGTTGGTAGCCGGTTTAGCCTCAGGCTTGTTCAGCGTGATTTGAGCCGAAGCCGAAAGAGCAACCGCCATAACGAATAATGTTGTGTAGATTTTCTTCATAATCGTATTTTTAAATTAAAATATTGTTTCTTGTTTATTTCACTATCACTTTCTTATTACCTATTATATATATACCCGCTTTCAGCTTTCCTTCTTTCAGTTCTGCGGCACGTGCCACAGCCTTACCCGTCAGGTCGTAAACGATGGCGTTACTATTTTGAGTGTCAGAAGAAATGAATTCAGTTATAGCCGAAGTTCCGCTATCCTTAGTCATAAACGAGAAAGAGATGTTTCCGTTCTCGTCCTTCTTGATGTTGTAGATAGGCTTACCCATCAGCTTCGACCCGTCTTCAAGAGCGTTGTAAAGTTCAGCAGCCGGCTTACTCGTGTTCGTCAAGCTGTCAACCACGCCCCTTGGAGCCTCCATAGGATAAGTATAGAAATACGTTTCGTTCTGAATACTCCTCACTCGGCTGAATGGAGCCATGCGCGGGTGGTCGTTGGTAAGATATTCGCTGTAGCCCTCGGCAGGAGTAAACTCGCCCTTAGTGTTCACGATGTTGTTGTCGAAGAGTTTCTTGTCGTAGTCCACGTGGATAATGAGCAGTCCGCTCTCCGGAGTATAGGCATCCCAGCCCTTGTTTTTGTGGTTCTCCAAGAGATAATATTCATCCTTGTGGTTATCGTTGTAAATGACGTAAGCCTTTCCGTCCTCGTCCTCCAAACCAGTCATTCCCGAAACCTTGTCGCCCTCCTTCAGTTCCGTGAGGTCGAGCCATCCGGCATAGGCGCGCTCATAGCTTGTCCATCCGGCAGGACACCATCCGATACCGCTCGGACCATTGTAGCTACCGCTTGCCAGCAGGTCCCAGTCTCCCATTGTAGGAGTAGTTCCGTAGTTGGTGTCATACATGTCGGGCAGTCCCATGCAGTGAGAGAACTCATGGCAGAAAACTCCCAGTCCCATAGGCGTAGTGCCGGAGTTCATGTAAAGTTCGTTGCTGCAAGCATACTGGTTGATGTAGACCCCTCCAAGCGAGAAGCCGCCGTTGCCGTCCTGGTTCTGCAATGCCTCGTCGAGCGTCCAGGCGTTAGGCCAGATAGTTCCCGTAGGTCCCCCCGTAGCCTGTCCGTAACCGGCATAAAGCACGAACACCTGTTCCACCTCGCCGTCGCCGTCCCAGTCATACTTAGTCCAGTCGATATCGTATTGAGCATCGGCATTCTTTATAGCCTCGGTAATAAACTCCCCGATATGGTCAGTACCGCCCATGATAGCCGATGGACCGCCGTAGTAAGTAGCTGATTTACTCACCTTTACCGGACCGATAACGTCGAACGTGAGGTCGAACTGTCCGCGACTCATCACACTGAAATAGTCGTGCACGCTACCAGCCGCCCCATATTCAGAGAAGCCCTCCTTGTTGAGCACATCGTTGTAGAAAGCCTTTATGCTCTCGTCGTCCTTAGAGAACGACTTGTCGGAGAAATATGCCAGAATAACAGGAGCCTTCTTCTTGCCTTGGAAAACACTCTTGTCGTCCTTTCCCGGCAAGCGTTTCACAGCTTTCTTTATGTTTGCATTTCTTTCTGCAAGTCTCTTTTCAGCAACGGTAGATATCCTGCTGATGCTTGTAATGGCAGCAGCTTCTTTAGTCGTTCTTCTTTCTGCCTCATGAGCCAGAATGTTAGAGCTGACGAGTTTTCCGCCTTCAATTTTAAGATAGCAGAATCTGTTGTCGGCATCTTTATATAGAGGAACGTTGTCAGAAGTAATGTAGAAATGCGTGTGTTCGTCACCCGTCAGGCACACTTTCAAGATAGTGCCGTCGCTCTGTGTAACCGTAGTCCAGTTCTTTTTAGCAGGAATGGCAAAAGCCATTGCCGCGAGAAGAGAAAGAACTGATGAAGTAATAATCTTTTTCATCTCTTAAACTTTTATTACCTATTTCTTATTGATAGTTATCATATTCCATTAATATTCTAATTGTGAAAATCAAAAGTAAGAATTTTTGCTTTTTCTCTTTACAAAAAATGGTTCCGATAATTGTTTGATTTACTAATTATTGCCAATTCTGTTTATTTAATATATAAAATGTTATTTATCCGCTGCAAAATTACAATTTTTAAATAATATGTGCAATACTTAAATGTAATGAATTTACATGCTCTTACGAAAAATGTGATATAAAAAAGGTTCATCCGATATTTGGAGTGATAGTATTTATTATCGGAAGTGGCAAATATATTTTTTAGACGAAAACCAACAAAACACCCTCTGGCAAGTAACCATAAAAAACATTTAGCCTACAAAAAGTATAACAAATAAAACTTTCAACCTTGTCATTCAAAAATCTAAATAATAACGACAATGAGAAACAATTTTTGACAATCAACGGTATAGTGAAGAATTGTCTTCTATTGTCTCTATTGTCGTTAAAAATATGGTACACAATAATGTTTTATACAGTTTTTTAGATTGCAAACTTTGTTCTTTTTTTTCTAAAAATTACGCTAAAATTTGCTGAATAGCTTAAAATGAGC
>DCBP01000054.1:3391-18018 GCA_002314055.1 Prevotella sp. UBA1104 | reverse complement strand
AAGTAAATCCAGTAAACATCAGATAGATGCCACGAACGGTAAGATAGTAAATAATGACAGCCGTATCAACGACTTGAACAACGGGTCGAAAGGAGCACAGATAAACAACAAGACCCAGTTCACCATTCCTGCCGTTTATGGCATGACCGTCACCATACATGCCTCCGACAAGATAGACGGCACCTCGTCGAACAATGAGACATTCTTCGGTAAAGATCCAGCAAATGATGCAATAATACAGATTAGCGACGCCAACGGATATTCACTGAAGAATGGTACGGACAACGAGAACATATCCGTATCGTCAGACTATAAGACACTTACCTTTACGTATAAGGGCGACGCTAAGGAGGCTGTGATATTTATAGAGAAATCCGGTTCAAACGACCAATGGGGCTTCTACAACGACATCACCGTGACCTATCCTGTGTTGCCGAGCATAGACCTTATGTACATCATATCCAATATGAACAGCGACAAGTTCCCCAACGAGCGGCCGATAAACGCCGGTAAAGCAACGGTAACTCTGAAGAACACAGAAGCGTCTCGCGACAATATCGGAATAAGGTATAAAGAGGGCGACGTGGTGAACATCAATGTGAAACCTGACTACGGATACGAGTTTGACAACCTAACAATCAACGGAACAACATATCAGTCGGACAACTTCGACTACACTGTTGTTTCCGGCAACAACAGTGTAGTCGTGTCATTCATGCGAAAGGAACTGCACAGAGTTACGGTAAAGTCTTCGGACATAACACTCGGTACAGTGTCTCTCTCTCCCAAATACGACAACTTCTATCAGGAAACACGCAATGAAGACGGAAGGTTGGTACAGGTTGAAAGCTGGTTTGAGGAAGGAACAGAGGTCAACGCAACTGCTTCGGCTATGAGAAACTATATGCTGAACTATTGGGCAGAAGACGGCAACAATGTTTCAAACACAAACCCATACCCCTTCACGACAGGAGCCGCCGACAAAACCCTTATCGCCCACTTTACTCTCGGAAACAAAGGAACCGTGATATTCAAGATACCGGAGGGAACTGTAAACGCCGCATCCGACAATTACAAGGGTTCATACAGTATCACCCCCGACGAGCAGAGAAACGTGCGCTCCTTCGCTATCCCTACAAACTATACATTCTACAAGAACGACGACGCTGCCAGCTACGGCTCTACCCTGCAATATTGGAAAGCAGAAGGCACCGAAGGAGACAACCACTTCGTCCCTGGACAGCTTTACTCTTTCAAAACACCAGGCGAAACGCTTACCCTCATACCTGTGTTCAAAACGAATCCGGCATCATATACCAACCGCATGAGCAATGCCGTGTTGCGCTTCGATTTTGCCCGTGAGATACAAGAATACAACGACCCGGATTTGAACATGCGCCGCAACGTGTGTGCCCAGGAAGTGAATATAGGAAAGAACGAAAAACCATTCTGGACAGCACAGGCACATATCACAGTTATGGAGGGAGGAGAAAACAATGACCACGACCGCGACGTGGCACTGTGGTGTGACACTGGCAGCAAGGGATATATCCGCAATACCGACCTCGACAACTGGTGCGCCTTCGGACCGGGCACCACTCTTTGGGTACCAGCAGAAACAGGAACGAAAATCTCGATGCTGACATATGCAAAAATTACGACGACAACTTTCGATGGCGTGGTGCCTACTCTCGACGAGGAACGAACACAGCAGGAGCGCGAAAAGGCAGGTAGTGACAAAATGTATGTATATACATACACCACTACAAGTTCTGCCGATCGTGTGGCTATATGCATCGGCGACGACTACTCCTACTACAAGTGGCTGGAACTGAACATACAGCCGGCCAACCTCGTGAGTATGCATACCACCGTAGACAGTGAGGGCCGCGGAGTGGTAAGCAAGATTGAATCGGTGTCCGGTACGGAAGTTAAGGAACTGGAAGACGGCGGATATGCCTTCCACCAGGGCGACCGCGTGAGACTTACGCTCAACCGTAAGTTCGGCTACAAACTGGACAAGATTGTAGACCCTGCAAAGACCGATGCCAACGGCGAACCCCTTGCTGTACTCAGAATGAACTACGATGACGGCACTGTGGACATGGTGGGACTTGGTGACGTTTCCACAACATCGAAAGTAAGCAAAAATGCTGATGGCTCATGGGGCGACGCAGACAATACGGTGTTCCTGTTGAGAGAAGTAGCGCCTACGGCACAAGAGACCGCCGACAGCTTGCGCACCCGCTATGAGATAGAGTTCAACATTACAACCCACCGAACCTTTGAAGTGTATTTCAAGGAGAAAGACACCTACTATATAACATACAATGCAGGAGAACTGGCAACGGGAACGGCTCCCGAGGCGGCATGGCTGGAGGAGGGCGACACATACACCATACCGCGCAACCAGACGCTCTACTACGAGGGAAACACCCTCGACCACTGGAGAGACGATGCCGGCGGTACATATATCATCGGAAACGACTACAAGGCCACGACAACCGACTTGCGACTTTTCCCCGTATTCGTGCCAAACCCGTTCAATATCCTTGACCTGACAGAAGACTGCACAGCCACATGGTATCTGGACAAGGAGGAAGGAGCACCTACCATCAACTACGAGGGTACGGCAGGAATCCTCGTTACCCAGCTGACCAACAAGGCGGGTGAGAGCATCGACATGAAAGTGCGTCTCGATGCAACTCAAGGCGGAAAATTCAACAACACCGATGCAAACAGGACGGAACGTATACAGATCAACGGCAAGTCAATAATTGAAATCCCCGTCACACCGAAGTGCGTTGTGAAATGGGTAGCCACCCAAGACATATCACAATTGAGCATCGCGGGAAAAGTCGTTACGCCTACAGGCACGCAGAAACGTGAGGTAGAAGCCGAATGTGTCGGCGACAAGTCTATCGACCAAATTCTGTTCCTCGACGGTATCTATAGCAAGAACTTCAGTATAACATACAAGCCGCAGACCGCCACAAAGGCCACGATAGAAAGTCTGACATGCAACGGCGAGACTTACACTGCCGAACAGATTGCCGCACAGATGGCAGCCGACAATCACGTGACTTTCCACGTGTCGCCATGGGAAACCGATGAGAAGATACCAGCTGTAACTGGTACGGCCACAGAGAACGGTACGGTGACGGCAACTGAAGCCACCATATACGCCAAAGCATGTGTTGCTACAGTGCGCACCGCAAGCGGTATAATCGTAGAAACATATCCTATAGAGTTTGTGTTTAATACCCCAGAAGCCGGCAATACCCCACAGTTCGTAAAGATTACGGTGAATGGCACGGATTATACCGAGACATCAAACGAAATTTATGATGTGCCTCAGAGCGGACTGATAAGAGTGGAGTTCAACCGCACTATGGAGGCAACGACCATAACCAGTCCGGAATACAACATCACGAGTACCGCCAAGTCAGCCAAGACGCTTGAATTCAAATATTGGGATGTACCAAAGGGTGGCACTGTGGTGCTCAACATTCCTCATAAGGCAGGTCTGTTCAAAGACATCTATGGCATGTCATGCCAGCAGGATTTAAATCTGACCCTGCATATCATTGACGACAAGGACTACTATCATCACCACCAGTTTGATTTTGTTGTGGGAATCGACGGCGATATGGATGAGGCAATCAGGGCAGCCAATGGCGAGGCGACGGACAAAATATACAACAACACGAAGGAGAATAACCACCGCTACTTCGTCTTCGTGCCCGACGGGGAGTACAAACTGACCGGAAACTCCACGATATCCTGCCCGACAACAGGCGACCTCGTGCCAAAAGACGAGGCCGGCAAGGTGCGTCCCGACATGAATGGACAGAACAACCACATGACAATCGTGAAGAAACCTAACGTGTCGATTGTAGGACAGAGCAAAGACGGCACCATGATATACAATCACCCGATAGTGGAGGGTATCAGCTATGCCGCCACATTGAATACCGACAAAACAGCCACCGACTTCTATGCCGAAGACCTTACACTTGAGAACAGGTTCAACTACTTCGGCTCCATGTCAGGACAAGGCACCGGCGGAGCCGGACGTGCCGCAGCCTTCCTCGACCGCGGCAACAGGACAATAATGAAGAGCATCGCCCTGAAGAGCTGGCAAGATACCTATTATTCAAGCAACGCCAACAGCGACTACCGCGGCTATTTCGAGAGCAGCGACCTGTATGGAGTGGTCGACTGGCTCTGCGGAAACGGTAATATATGGTATGAGAAATGCAACATCATCGTTCGCGACCGAACGGGAAACAACATCGCAGCCCCGTCTACAGAGGAAACCCAAGACTTCGGTTATGTGTTCAACAACTGCACTATAAAACCCGAAGATGAGAACCCGACACAGCTGAAGGGTAACGACTGGACGCTGGCTCGTCCGTGGAATAAATCTCCTGCATGTACATTCCTTAACACAAGGATGTATACACAGCCGCGAACATACGGATGGAACAAGATGACAACAGAACTGGTAGTGCGCTTCCATGAATACAGAAGTATGGACGGAGCCGGAAACCTTCTCTCTCTCGGTACGCGCTCGCTCGCAGCCTGCTCTCCTGCACCAGGTTCAGACGACTGTATCTTGAGCGATGAACTTGCAGAGAACTACACTATCCGAAATGCTATGGGCGGCCCCGATGCATTCGAGCCTAACGAACTGTGCAAGCAGATTGACGCCACTTCGGCTACTGAAGCTGACATGGACGAGAACCACGAGTTGTGGGACGACCAGATAGAGCTTGACGGCGACAACCTGATATGGCAGGCCCAGCCGTCGGCACTGTGCTACTTTGTGTTCAAACTCGAAGAGAAAACCGGCAAGTGGATTTACAAGGAGAATACAACCGACACGAGCGTGAACATCACTGGCTATGGCTCCGGTTATTACAACGTGCGTGCTGCCAACCAAATGGGCGGACTGGGAGCAGCAACAGATACAATACATTTTGAACTGCAAGACCCATACGAACTGGAGATTAAGCAGACGGGCGACTTGACCGTAGACGGCACTCCTTACGGATGGAGCACCATCTGCCTGCCGTTTAATGCCAAGGTGCCACAGGATGTAACAGTGTATGCTGCAACCGCACACGACAAGACTACGGATGATGAAAAAGTTACCGACCTCACGATGACGCTCACACCAGTTACGGTAATCGACAAAGAAAAGGGTTACGTGGTTTACGGTCCTGTGGGCATCCATCCGTTTAATCCGACGTCACGCTCATGCACAAACCCGACAATCCTTACCGGTAACCCTACAAAGAATGATATCTCGGCTACAAACATCAACTGCTATGTCCTTGCCAACAAGACATGGGGACTTGGCTTCTATAAGTTTACCGGTACGATGCTGAAGGCTTATAGGGCATGGTTGCCTCAAGATATGGTGAGCACCAGTGGACAGAGTGCACTGGCAACGGGTACGAAGGCTATCCGCTTTACATTTGCCAGCGATACAAGTATTCCTTCCTACCCTATCCATGGTGATGACGATTCTGATGAAGAAATCGAAGAGCCTATAAAGGATACTTTATACACCACCAGCGGACAACGCATTGAATCCGCAAATCAACAGGGTATTTACATTTCTAAGAGGAATGGAAAATTTGCTAAGAAATAAAAGAATTTTATAACTAAAAAATCACGGAGGAATTTATTATCTTCCGTGATTTTTTTCTTATAAGTAGTTACGCACAATTAATTTATACAAAAAACAAAATATTAATATTTAAAAAACAACCTTCACAACATAGACAACCCAAACAACCTTCATGCTTGCCACACACACGCAGGTGTTGTATTTGTTGTACCGGTTGTTTTTGTTGTTTTATTATATTAAGTCGTCTCCATTGTCTCTTTTGTCGTTCATATAAGATAATTATGAACAGTTACTTATTAATTTAAGTTTCTGTTTTAACTTATAAAGATAAGAATTACAGTATTTTCTTACACTCTGTTTTAATTGTTTGTTACAAAAGATTGATTTCCTATTTTTTATGTTTATCGCCCGATGACGGTTTTATCTCAAAACGAAAGTTTAGTATATAACATGAAATCATACACAGACCGTTATGTCGGGGAATGAAATAAAAAGTCCAGGTGAATAACACTCACCTGGACTACATTTACTGGTACTTATTTAAAACGATTCTGATTAATCTTTATTGGCAGTTGTATCAGCAACATCACCTTCTTTCTTAACAGTTCTCTTTGAAGTCTTCTGAGAAACAGCTTTTACCCTATCTTTCTCAGTCGTCTTAGCTTTTGCGGTAGGAGCTTTCTTCTCGCCAGCCTTCTTTAACTTGTCAGCTACCTTCTCATATTTTGCTTTCAGCTTCTCTTCTTCAGCTTGAAGCTTAGCCACTTTAGCTTTAAGTCTGACAATCTCACTATCCTTAGCCTCAATCTCATCCCCTTGGTTCTTTATTGCCGTAAGAAGAGAATCAAGCTCTTCGTTGTCAATATCCTCAGGGTAAAGAGAGTTTACTCGGCTTATAAAGTCACCCAAGATATTCATATAGTTAGTGAACGCATCAAACGGCGATGAATAAATGCCGCGGTCAAGACCGACATTAGATGGCTTCGTCGTCATAAAGCGGAAATTGTTACTTGCCTGCAAATAGTCCCAATCTTGATTTATACGTGGATCATTGGCAATACGCACGCGGTCAGCAATACTATACAGCTTTCTGAAAGCCTCACGCTGCATCGGATTACCAAGCCAGCAACTAACGTCACGTTCCTCATCTACCCACGACAAGGTATCAGGAACCATAAGGTCGCCAACACTGTTCATCTTACTGCAAATTTCCGATGGTGTAGAAAAAGTAATACCCTTTTGTTTTGCGCACCTCGGAAGTGCTTTTATAAATTCAAGGATATTTGACGACAATGGCTGAGAAATACCAAGCGCCAAAAGTTCCATAAAGATATTTATAATCTGCTCATTATCAGGCAGCGATGCAATCTTGTTAATGTAATTATCAGCAAACAATGGATATCCCTGCCAATCAGGATTGTTGAAACGCAAAGAGATATCGTCGCTGAGTTCTACATCGCGCAGCAAAAGTTTTAGTTTTGGAGCCATACAGCAGTTGTAAACGTAATGAGGCGATTTCCAACCCAAGACATGTTTAGCACCTTCTGTCAGCATTCCCTTGAATCCCATCTGTGCTGCAACACTACCTATTTCATCACTATAGATAAGTGAAGAGTTACGCAACACCGTTGGCTTCTTGCCGAAATACTCCTCCATCTTGGCCATCTGTTTCTTCACGTCAGCCATGAAGCACTCCTCATTAGCCAATGAAGACAAGCCATGAGAATATGGTTCGGCAAGGAATTCTACGCATCCCGTGTCGTTAAGCTCCTGAAGTTTTGCAAGCACCTGTGGTGCATGCATTTCCAGCTGTTCGATACCGACACCTGAAAGCGAGAATGCGACCTTGAAATAATTGCCGTTTTCCTTAATCATTTCCAAGAAAGTATTCAGGGCTGGCATATACGACCTTTCGGCAATATCCCCTATGCTGCGGTCATTCTCGTAGTCGTCATAATAGTAATGATCCGTACCAATATCAAAAAAACGGTATCTCTTTAGATGTATTATCTGGTGTATCTCAAAATACAGGCAAATTGTTTTCATATTATTTGAATTTTTTGTGAAATATGTGATATCTATTTGTTAAGCAGCTGCAGATACAACTTCCGTATTCTTGCTCCTACTTTCTCCCATGTAATCTGGTCAACTTCCTTCTTTCCTTCCTCCTGAAGATAGTGGAAGAGACTGTCATTATGACATATTGAATAGATTGCATCGGCAAGTGCATGAATATCCCAGTAGTCAACCTTCATACAGTTAGTGAGAATCTCACCGCATCCGCTCTGTTTTGAAATGATAGTCGGCGTGCCACATTGCATTGCTTCAAGTGGTGATATACCAAAAGGCTCACTTACTGAAGGCATTACATACACATCGGAATCCTTCAAACATTCATACACCTGTTTTCCACGCATAAAGCCAGGGAAATGGAATCTGTCGGCAATACCACGCTCAGCAGCAAGATAAATCATCTGATCCATCATGTCGCCACTGCCTGCCATACAGAAACGTACATTCCTTGTACGGTGAAGCACCATATTGGCTGCCTCTACGAAATACTCAGGTCCTTTCTGCATAGTGATTCTTCCGAGGAAGGTTACGATTTTCTCCTTGTTCGTATGATCAGGTCGAGGAATATCCTCCAGTTCCTGACGCAAAGGATAAACGGCATTATGCATGGCAAAGCACTTGCGCGGGTCTTGATGATACTGATTGATTACAGTCTGACGGGTAAGCTCCGACACACACATTATGCAGTCGGCATTGTCCATTCCGTCCTTCTCAATGGAATACACAGTAGGATTGACTTTACCTCTACTACGGTCAAAGTCTGTAGCATGAACATGTATGCACAAAGGTTTTCCGCTGATTTTCTTTGCATGTATTCCTGCGGGGAACGTAAGCCAATCATGAGCATGAATTATATCAAAATCCTCCGTGCGGGCAACTACACCTGCAATAATTGAATAGTTGTTGATCTCATCATGCAAATTTTGCGGATATCCACCAGCAAATTCCATGCATCCAAGATCATTCACATGCATATAATTGAAATCAGCATAGAGATGGTCCCTCAAACGGAAATAATAATCAGGATCCATTATATTCCCTACTCTATTCTTCACATAGTCATAGTCAACATTGCGCCAAGCTATAGGAACACAATTCATTGCCACGATACGTGCTGCCGTTTGGTCTTCATCGCCGAATGGTTTCGGCAAGCATAATGTTATATCTACATCACCTTGAGCATGAAGTCCCTGTGTGATACCGAAATTTGCAGTAGCGAGTCCGCCAAATACATGAGGAGGATACTCCCATCCAAACATTAAAACTTTCATTCTGTATTCCTCCTCTTTAAATTAAATAAGTATATTTTTCCAACAAGCTTAGGGTTCGCAGAGTCTCTCCCACATTCATTGCAAAGGAAATTGCTCCACGGGCCTTAAACGGCGGATTACCGTCAAACATCTCAGGTAAGGTACCAAGACAATTTGTCTGCATCTCATCCTCAAAGCCAATCAGCTGTCTTTCTATAAAGCTGAGTCTTGATCTGCGGTATATCTTCATACATGCTTCCAGGTAAAATGTTCCTAACCATGGCCAAGCCGTTCCCTGATGATATGCAAGATCACGCTGCATTTGGGACCCCTCACATATAGGATTATATCCGCCACTCTTTGGCGACAAAGAGCGAAGTCCCTTCGGTGTCAGCAATTCACGCGTACATATATCAAGCACGCCTTTCCGCTGTTCTTGTGATAATGGTGAGTAATCAAGTGCAATAGCGAATATCATGTTAGGACGAACACTCCAGTCCATCATGTTTCCATCCACATAATCAAATAGATAGCCACAGTCGTTTAAGAATACCTTCACGAAAGACTCCTTGCAGGCAGTGGCTCTGTTTTCCAGCTTTTCCGTCAGCTTTGGATTACCGTTAATTTTGTGCAGTCTTGCGGCATATTCGAGTGCATTGTACCAAAGGGCATTAACCTCTACGATATATCCGCTGCGCGGAACAACCGGCTTACCGTTTACCGTGGAATTCATCCATGTCATTACCTTTCCTTTTCCGTCGACATACAATAGATTATTGTCATCAACACGCATATAAGGATGTTTACCGTCTATGATAAAATGAATAATGTCGAAAACGAACTTACCGTATTTCTTTAGACATTTCTCATCACCAACAACTTTCTCATATTGTTGTATTGCCCAAATAGCCCAAAGCAAGACATCTGGCTGATCTATTTCCGAAATATCTACAGTCAATGGCTTATCTTCCATAAACTCACGACATCCACGCTCAGCTGTTGCCATCACCTTTTCAAAATACTCCTGTTCATCGATAGACAATGTTAGCCCCGGTAATGAGACAAAAGTATCGCGTGCACGACTCTTGAACCAAGGATAACCGGAAAGGAGATAAGTCTCTGAACCATTCTTGGTATTATGGAACTGATGTGCCGCATTTACAAGACAATGGAAGAAATTATCCCTTGGCTTTCGGTCATCAACTTCTTTTTGGAATAGAGTCTGCATACCGCTCGGTTTACTTTCCGATGTGGATGCAGCGAAAACAATACTCTCACCTTTTTTTATATCCATCTCGAAATAGCCTGGCACGTAGAGGTCTTCATTAGAATCGTAGCCTCTCTCCTGCTCCTTCGGATATTCTAATCCTCTATACCAGTCTGGATGAAATATAAAATTGTTTTTCTTGCTGAACTGCATATACAGATAAGGATATCCCTTATACATTCTTGTCCGTATACCATTAGCAACAATCTCATAGTCATGACTTGCAGCAGAGTTTTCATGCGTAAACTGCCTTACGCTACGAAAGGCGAGGAAAGGTCTGAAACGCAACGTTGTCTGACTGTGTGCATCATCTAAGGTATAGCGAATCAATATACGATTCTCATAATGTTGGAATACAACTTCCTTTTTCAGGATAACTCCGCCTACCCTGTAAATTGTCGTAGGCACCTTGTCGCAATTGAATTCCCGGATATACTTATGCCCATTAGGACTGTAGTTATTGCCCCCATATTTATGTAATCCGAGATTAAACTCAGCTCCATGCTGAACAACCGTAACATCAAATGAGGAGAGAAGAACATGGTTGTCATTATCCAATTCTGGAACAGGAGCAACCAACAAACCATGATATTTACGTGTATTGCAGTCGACAATTGTCGAGCAAGCATACGCACCAGAACGGTTCGTTCTTAAAATCTCTCTTGAAAGAGACTCCTCAAGATTTGTCATTAAACTTCTTTCAAATCGAAGATAACTCATAATATTCTATTAAGGTGTTAATATTTACATTTTTAGCCATGTAGATCGTGTGTTTTCGCAGTACAATCGTTTGGCACTTCAAAAATAATAATTTTATCTCAACCGACAAAATATTGAATGACATTTTTCCTATTCTTCGGAATATTTATGTTATAAAGCATATTTTTCATGCATAAAGTTAAGTTTTACCAATAAATTTATTAATTTTGCAGAGGTAAATTCATTTAAACAAATAACATCGAAAAAAGATTGTACCAGCATAATGACAACTGAAAATAAAATATCAAAGAAAGATATAGAAGAAGTCTTGCTTTCACTTTGGCAACCACTCGGTAACGAAGAGAAAAAATTGATTTTAGAAAACTTTTCAACAGAACAATACGAGAAAAATGAATATATATATAAGGAACTTGAGATTCCGAAAAGTATAAAATGCCTGATAAGCGGCAAGGTTAAAATATGTCGTAACGGTTCTATGGGACGTGACCAGATTCTTAGAACTATTCGCCCCAATGAACTCTTTGGCTTTAGAGCATACTTTGCAAATGATGACTATCTTACTTCTGCCATTGCTTTTGAGACTTCTATAGTAGCCTCAATACCTATGAGCATCATAGAAAAACTGATGCATGAGAACAACAGCGTTTGTATGCAGTTGATTAAGCAA
The DNA here is from genome assembly GCA_002314055.1 of Prevotella sp. UBA1104. Taxonomy (GTDB): domain Bacteria; phylum Bacteroidota; class Bacteroidia; order Bacteroidales; family Bacteroidaceae; genus Prevotella. The sequence goes on along the minus strand of DCBP01000054.1, from coordinate 6,403 downwards.
CTTGCCATTGAACTCGGCAAGGCTGACTGCCGTACAATAAATCTCACTCAGAAACATATTCGCGGCAGACTTGCCGATACTTTACTGATGCTCAAGGAACATTACGGTTTGGAGGAAGACGGCTATACCATCAGTATTTATCTAAGTCGCGAAGATTTTGCCAACATGTCTAATATGACAACGAGCAATGCCATACGAACCCTTTCTGCATTCGCCTCTGAAAAGCTTATTGCCATTGACGGAAGAAAAATTAAAATTATAAATGAAGAGGAACTGAAAAAGATTTCCAAAAACGGATAATTTTTATCATATATATTTTGCTGTTCCGCGAATAAAAGTTTTTATTCCGGAACAGCAAAATCTTATTCAGGAATGAGGAAATTGATTACTTCCTGTTCCACTCCTATTGTATATTTACCAACAGGTGTACTCATGAGTCTACCGTCTACTGATACAAGAGCATTTGGAGCCTCTACAACAACCATGTTACGAATTCTATATGGATGAACACTCTTGTGATTTAGAAATTTACCTGTCAACAGCAGGTAAAATCCCTCTATCAATTGTACCATCTGCGGATGGTATACAAGGGAAACATCAAGCAATCCGTTGTAAGGCACAGCATTTGGTGTCTGCCCGTAACCTTCGGCATTACCGACACACAACGTCATAACTTTCCTCTTTATTTCTTCATCATTGATTTTAAGATGCATGCGGTATTCTAAACGCTGGAATACCATGAGTAACATTGAGAAAATATACGACAGCGTTCTTGAGCCGAATAGTTTGCGAGTTTGATTCCTTAAATTCATTATTGCCGACAGCAGACCGATATTTACGCAATTCAAAAAATAACGATGACATTTCTCTCCTTTTGAATTGACATAACGGATGCATCCTAAGTCCACTTTTCTAACTCTACCCTCTTTCAGCCATTTTATAGTCTGTTCAAGTTCTGATTCTTTAAATCCCCAATAACGGGCAAAGTCATTCATCAAACCATTTGGTATAACACCAAGTCTAACAGAATTCCTTGTCGCTTCATCTGCTTCCATAATACAATTTACGGCATCATTTAAAGCAGAATCTCCCCCCACTATTATAATTGTCTTATAGCCGTTGTTGAGCATCATGTTCATCAGTCTAACAACACTGCTACTTTTCTCACTCTGCACAAAATCGTATTCTATTCCATTCGATTTCAGGCATTTCTCTACCTTCTCCCAACGACCCGAGGCAGAAGACAGAAAACTTTTTCGTGGGCAATAAAGAATTCCCCATCGTGTTTGCTGTTGCAACATAATTTACCCTTCCTGTTTTTTATCCATATAGGATTTGATTATATTTCGTATAACTCTTATCTTTTCGTCCATGCTATCTTGGGCTTTTATCCAATTTATGCTGAACCCTCTTCGTTCCATACCTCTAAACCAGGTCATCTGACGCTTGGCGAACTGATGTATCGCTATCTCTAAAGTGCGCACCATCTCGTCATACGAAAGTTTGCCGGTTAGATATTCTGTTACAAATTTGTATTCGAGTCCATAATAAATTAAGTTCTCTGCTGGAATTCCGGAATCAAGCAAGCTCTTCACTTCTTCTATCATTCCACTGTCAAGTCTCTGTCTTAATCGACGACTTATCTTTTCTCTCCTGAGCTCTCGATCTATCTCCACACCGATTATTACAGTATCGATTTTCGGAAATTCCCTTTCCTCTACAGGGGTATCTCTGTATGCTGTCTCGATTTCTATCGCTCGTATTGCTCGTTTTGCAGTATCAACATCCGTTGTGTTGTGCATTACTGAGTTGTTCTCCTCCTTTAGTTTCTCCAGTATCAAAGTAAGTTCTTCGAGCGTTTTTCCTTCAAGACTTTTCCTCAGTTTCTCATTCTCTGGAACCGGAATCAGTCGATACCCTTTGAGCACAGACTCGATATATAATCCTGTGCCGCCACAAAGTATGACATTCTTATTCCTGCTACGCACCTCTGAATATGCATCGAGAAAATCCCTTTGATATTCAAAGAGATTATATTTTGTTCCCGGATCCATAATATCGATTAGATGATATGGTATGTTTACACCATCAACACAATAGTCTGCAAGGTCTTTTCCTGTACCGATATCCATTCTGCGATATACCTGACGCGAGTCTGCACTTATTATTTCTGCTTCAATATCTTTTGCAAGATGAGCAGCAAGTTCCGTTTTTCCACTTGCTGTTGGTCCCAGAATGGTTATCATTGGCATTTTTTCCATATCAAAAATCTGATGTTTTTTTAGAGAAATTATTTTTCGGGAACAAAAGTAGAAAAAAAAGACCGCACGGCAAAGCCGAACGGTCTTTTTTATACTAAATGTTAATCACTTTTCTTGATTAGCCATTGTGCTTCTTCATGATCTTGATCAGATCAACAACCTTGTGAGAGTAACCAATCTCGTTGTCATACCAAGAAACAACCTTTACGAAGTTGTCTGTGAGGTATACACCTGCGTTAGCATCGAAGATAGAAGTCAATGGGCAACCCAGGAAGTCAGAAGAAACGACAGCGTCCTCTGTGTAACCCAGTACACCCTTCAACTCACCCTCAGAAGCAGCCTTCATGGCAGCGCAGATAGCCTCCTTAGTTGCAGGCTTCTTCAAGTTTACAGTCAGGTCTACTACAGAAACGTCCAATGTAGGAACACGCATTGAGATACCAGTCAGCTTACCGTTCAGCTCAGGAATAACCTTACCTACAGCCTTAGCAGCACCAGTTGTTGAAGGGATGATGTTGCCGGCAGCAGCACGGCCACCACGCCAATCCTTCATAGAAGGACCGTCAACAGTCTTCTGTGTAGCAGTTGTAGAGTGAACAGTTGTCATCAAACCAGTCTCGATACCGAAGTTGTCGTTCAGAACCTTAGCGATAGGAGCCAAGCAGTTTGTTGTACAAGATGCGTTAGAAACGATCTGCTGTCCAGCGTATGTATCAGTGTTTACACCGCAAACGAACATGTCAGCCTGACG
>DCBP01000054.1:1485-3285 GCA_002314055.1 Prevotella sp. UBA1104 | reverse complement strand
GCCTTCTCATAAGCAAGGAACAGACCTGTAGACTCTACTACATACTCTGCACCAACCTCGTCCCACTTCAAGTTCTCTGGGTCACGCTCTGCAGTAACACGGATGTGGTTACCGTTAACGATCAGCTCGCTCTTCTCAACGTCAGCCTCGATAGTACCGTCGAACTGTCCGTGCATTGTGTCATACTTCAACATGTAAGCCATGTAGTCAACAGGACACAAGTCGTTGATAGCTACTACCTGTACTTCTTTTGCGTTCTCAGCCTCTACTGTTGAGCGGAAAACGAAACGGCCGATACGGCCAAAACCGTTAATACCAATCTTAATCATTGTTTTGTTTATTTTAAGTTGAAAATAAAATATTTACTTCTTTTTATAAATTACATGCAAGTTTCTATACCTATTATATTCTATAATGCGCCAAGCGACACATAAAAGTTTTTGAACCCCATATTGAGGATTTCTTTCTCTTTCGGGCGCAAAGTTACAAAAAAATCTCTACATTTGCACAAATATTTTCTATTAAATAATATAAAAATTACACTTATGGGAAAATTTATCAATGAATTTAAAGAGTTTGCCGTAAAAGGGAACGCCGTTGATATGGCTGTCGGTGTCATCATCGGTGGTGCTTTCGGCAAGATTGTGTCGTCTATCGTCGATGATATCATTATGCCTCCTATCGGATGGCTTATTGGTGGGGTTAACTTTACTGACCTCAAGATTACGCTGCCTACGGAGGAGATTGCCGGACAGACTCTGCCTGCCGCTACAATAAACTATGGTAATTTCTTGCAGACAACTTTCGATTTTATCATTATTGCATTCTGCGTTTTCCTTCTCGTCAAGGGTATCAACCGCTTGGCTCGCAAGAAGGAGGAAGCTCCCGTAGAGGAAACTAAGGCTCTAGAACCTTCTAATGAGGAAAAACTGCTTACTGAAATCCGTGACTTACTGAAAGAAAAAAATTAGGGATTAGAGATTAAGGATTAGAGATTAGGGATTGAATGCCCAAAAATAAAGGTGCAAAGAACATTCGAAACTCTTTGCACCTTTTATATTATATTCTCTCTCGATATTTTATACTGTCATTATTTCCTTATTCTTTGCAGCCAGCAAATCATCAACTTTCTTGATATATTTGTCGTGAATCTTCTGCAATTCATTCTCTGCATCCTTCTCGTTATCCTCAGAAAGTCCGTCTTTTATTGCCTTCTTAAGTTTGTCCTTAATGTCAGCACGAACATTTCTAACCTGTACTTTTACTTTCTCACCTATTTTATTACATTGCTTTGCCAATTCTTTACGGCGTTCCTCAGTTGGCTGAGGTATTCCCAAACGGATAATCTCACCGTTGTTTTCCGGTGTGATACCTACCTCGGAATCCATGATCGCCTTCTCTATTTCACGAATCATCTTCTTGTCCCATGGCTTAATGGCTATTGTTCTGGCATCAGGAACAGAAACACTCGCCACCTGGTTTAGAGGAACTTTTGATCCATACGAATCAACTCTAACGCAATCAAGGATTGCCACATTTGCACGTCCGGCACGTATACGGTTTAGCTCCTCCTCAAGATACAGAGTTGCCATCTCCATTTTCTCTTCGCTGTCTTTCAGCGTCTGCTTTACATCTATCATATTCTTTTGTTTTTTTGTTTTTCAATATTACTTTTGCAAAAATAAGTATAAATTATGAAGTATGCAACGGTATTGCAAGAAATTTATCTTCCGTAACATTGCATTTCATGTAAAGCAGGCTATTTACTTTATTTTATATATAAGTAAATGTTCAAAAATA
>DCBP01000054.1:0-1412 GCA_002314055.1 Prevotella sp. UBA1104 | reverse complement strand
ACAATAGACAACATTGTCTTCTATTGCCTCTATTGTCGTTTATATTAAATTAATTCTGATTAGTTACTTAAAGAAATCTGTGTTCTTCCGTGTAATCTGTGTAGAAATAAAAATCCGCAGGACAATATTATATTGCCTGCGGATAAATCTTTTTATAACAGAATTAAAATGTTATTTTTCAATCGCTGCTACTCCTGGAAGCTCCTTGCCCTCAATTGCCTCGAGCAATGCACCACCGCCAGTAGAGATATATGAAACCTTGTCTGCCAAACCGAACTTGTTGATACATGCTACAGAGTCACCACCACCGATAAGTGAGAATGCTCCGTTTGCTGTTGCCTCTGCAATTGCCTCTGCGATAGCCTTTGAGCCACCGGCAAATGTATCAAATTCGAATACTCCTGCAGGACCGTTCCAAAGGATTGTCTTCGCTGCCTTAATTGCCTCGGCAAATGCCTTACGTGCCTCTGGACCGGCATCCATACCTTCCCAAGCGTCTGGAATATTCTTAACGTCACATACCTGTGTATTGGCATTGTTGCTGAAGTCATCACCAGCAAGGCAATCTGTTGCAAGAACGAGGTTTACGCCTTTTTCCTTTGCCTTCTTCATCACATCGAGAGCAACGTCCAACTTGTCATCCTCACAGATAGACTTACCAATCTTACCGCCCTGTGCCTTTGAGAAGGTATATGTCATACCACCGCAAAGGATAAGGTTGTCAACCTTGTCGAGAAGATTCTCGATGATTCCAATCTTGGTAGATACCTTTGAACCACCCATGATTGCTGTGAATGGACGCTTGATATCAGAAAGCACTTTGTGTACTGCATCAACTTCTTTCTCCATCAAATAACCAAGCATCTTATGATCTTTATCGAAGAACTCATCGATTACAGCTGTTGAAGCATGCTTGCGGTGAGCTGTACCAAATGCATCCATAACATAGCAGTCTGCATACGAAGCAAGTTTCTTGGCAAAATCCTTCTGCTTCTTCTTCATCTCCTCTTTTGCCTGAGCGTAAGCCGGATCTTCCTTGTCGATACCTACTGGCTTTCCTTCTTCCTCTGCATAGAAACGGAGATTCTCCAAAAGCAGTGCCTCACCAGCCTTGAGTTCAGCCACTTCCTTATCTGCATTAGCACAGTCTGGAGCAAATTTTACATCTACACCAAGTGCATCTGATACGTTCTTTACGATCTGACTAAGTGACAGTTTTGGATTCACCTTGCCTTTTGGTTTACCCATATGGCTCATCATGATAAGTGCACCACCGTCAGAAAGTACTTTCTTTAATGTTGGGAGGGCACCACGGATACGTGTATCATCTGTTACATTTCCATTCTCATCCAATGGTACATTAAAATCAACGCGCACGATTGCCTTTTTTCCGGCAAAGTTGAAATCTTCGA
>DCBP01000075.1:2745-22100 GCA_002314055.1 Prevotella sp. UBA1104 | reverse complement strand
AAATATAAATGTTTTGTTGTTTGTATAAACTAATTATGAATAGCTACTTATAACCAAAATAACTTTATTTATTGAAAGCCATTACATTAAGTTTATGCTTGAAATATCCTTGTTTAAACACGAATATGAGGTTTTTTGCTTGAAGAAAAATATTTTTTTTGAAAATAATTGAGAAAAAGTTTGTACGTATCAAAAATATCACTAACTTTGCAACCAAACAATAATGACTAGCAAAAGTAAGGACATCAAAAACTGACAGACGAGACATTTACAGCGGACGTGTTCCGCAGAATATTTGTTAATCGTTAAATCAACATGAAACTTTATACCTTATTATATATAATATAAGGAACCTCATTCATAGGACATAGAATCATATATGGTGACTTCGCCCAATTGCCACGATAGACCAACCGTAGGCATGACAAGGGATGATAACATCAAAACTCAAAAACTGGCAGAAAACATGAAAACCAGAAAACTTAATGATTATATGCCAATCTTTAACTTCGTAACTATACAGATGCGTCAAGAAGGAATATACCTTTAACAACGTGTGAAAAGATATAAACTAATGTGCCGTTTCTTTTAAAGAAATATGGTGTAATAATAGGGAGATAATCACAAAAGTAATAAATCTGCCCTGTAGGTAACTATGGGCATAATAAAAATATACAATAAATGAATAATATTAACTTCAAAACAGACAAAACCGCATATAGGCTTGCAAAATTTCGAGATTTTTACCGTAAAATTTGTAAGTTATAATAAATTCTCTTATCTTTGCCGACGCAAAATATAAATCTCTCTTTTGTAGAGTATGCAAATATGGTGTGTAGGTGTAAATTATTAAAAGACCTTAATCCATTAAAACGTGTCAAAAATCATTCCAAAGATAGACATATACAAATAAGCATATAAGTTTAATTTAAAGTTTAATCAAATGAAAAAGAAGTTTATTGGTTCGTTGCTTTTGGCATCGCTTACGCTTGCCTCTACGAGCACCTTCGTGTCTTGTAAAGACTACGATGATGACATCAACGACGTGAACAAGCGAGTTGATGACTTGGCTGCTATGAAGACCACTCTCGCAACAGTGGAGCAGACTGTAAATGATCTGTCTGCACAGCTTGAAGACGCTAAGGCTAGGGCTACTGCCGCTGTCGGCGAGGAGCAGACACGCGCTAAGGCTGCTGAGGCTGCACTTGCTGCACGTCTCGAGACTCTCGAGGCTGCAAGAACTGAACTCCAGAACCTTATCGACCAGAAGGTTGACAAGAGCGAGTATCAGGCTATGGTTACTGACGTTTATGCTAAACTTGAGGCTGTTCAGACTGACCTCGGCATGGCTCTGACATCTATCAGCGGTCTTGAGGAAGGCTTGAAGAACGAGGAAATCGCACGCAAGGCTGCTATCGAGGATTTGCAGCAGCAGATCAATGCCTTGAACAAGATTGGTGATCCTGCACAGTTGGTTGCTGACCTCCAGGCTTTGAAGGACAATATTGGTACTATCAAGATTGCTGACTTGAAGGCTTCTCTCGAGGAAGCTCAGAGCAAGGTAAGCAAGGCTATGGCTGAGATTGACGTTATCAACGTTCTTGTTAAGACTGCTCTCCGTGGTTTGGTTTATGAGCCAGAGGCTTACTACTGGGGTATCGAGGCTCAGCGCATCCTTACTTTGAAGTATGACGCTTACAATCTGCCAAAGACTGACTATGCTACTTCAGAGGTTGGTCAGGGTCATAACCGTTATGCTAAGACAGCTAAGGAGAAGGTTCTCGACTTCATCGCTACTTATCACATGAACCCTTCAAGTGCTGACAAGTCTAACTTCAAGAAAGTTGAAGTTATCAGCGACGATAAGGCTTACACTCGTTCAGCAGAGGCTGGTCTGTATGTTAAGAACTGGGATGCTGAGAATGGCAAGCTGAATGTTAACATCCGTATGACTGACGCTTCTAAGGTTAAGACAGTTGCAGATAACAGCATGGTTACTGTATTCGCTACTCAGGTTACTTTGGGTGACACTAAGTCTGGCGACCGTGATACAACTATTACTTCAGACTACGCTACATTGTACAAAGAGACAGTTACAGGTCTTGTACTCTGCCACAAGGATGTTACTTCAAAGACTGGTGTTGTTAACAGCCACTGCGGTGATTGTTCTCTGACAGGCAATTTGAACCACTTGATGGCTACAGCTGAAGAGGCTGGCGTTACATTCAAGCCACAGGATGTATGTGTGTACAACCAGACTCTTGACCTCCGTACCTTGGTAGAGACTCACTACACTACTTCTACTGGCGAGCATAAGGTCTTCGACCCTGCCAAGTATGGTATGGAGTATAAGTTTGAGTTGACAGGTCTTTATCTCGGTGGCAACAGTACAAGTGAGTCTGCTCACGCAGCTATTGCTGACGACGGTTACACGTTCCGTCCACAGGATCCTAATGAGGATGGAACACAGAAAGCTTATGGAGCAGAGCAAGACCGCAACAAACTTGTAGGTCGTTCGCCTATGGTTCGTGTATCTCTCGTAGATTCAGAGACTGGCGAAGTTTATGACTACGGTTATATCCGTATTGAAATTGTAGACGAAGCAACTCAGCCAAAAGCAGATGAGTACGTAGAGTTTACTAAGGATGAGGTTCCTTCATACAGTTATTTCGGTGAGTGCACATTGCCAGGATGGACATTCAAGACAACTTGGGGTAACACTGAGTACAGACTGTACAGCAAGGTTGGATGCACACGTGAGGAGTTTGAGGCTAACTATACAGCCGTTAAGGATGGTAGTGAGTTGAAGCAGTACTCATACGACGGAACTCATTTCAACGCTGCTACTGTTAAATATGGTAAGGTTGTTGAACTGAACGATGTATCTTCAGAGAATGGTACTCTTACACAGGTTCTCGAGTGGACTATGACTGGTTCTGAGGCTCTTGCATACTTCAAGGCTGTTAAGGCTAATCCTTCTAAGGACTACTCTGTAGCTATCAAGTATGAGTCAGCTAACAAGGATAAGTATCCTGATGTATACGTTCGCTTCAACACAGCTAACTATACTATCGAATATCCTTCAGCTAAGATTACTTGGGCAGACGGTGTTAAGAACCCGTCTTACTGGTACGTTGCTAACGCTTCTACATCAGGTTTCGATGAGATCCACAACAACGTTCTCTCTCCAGAGGATAACACTTCAGGTGCTGGTAACACTATGATTCAGAAGTTGAGCAAGCTGTTCAACAACAACGACATCAAGGCAAGCGAAATCTTGACTATCACAGACAAGACTGCAAACCACGAGTATGAAGCAAGCAAGCTGACTCTTGACCTCGTATTCGCTAATGCAAACAATGGCAAGCAGTATAAGGGTCATGACGGTGAAACTTATACTTTGAGCGTTTCTTCAAACCGCAAGGATTTGATTGCTACTCACGGTGGTGTTTCTCAGACTATCGCTACTCTGTCTAACGAGACTGACGTAAATGATCAGAAGATTACTTACAACCCAGCATCTACATATGCTTGTGAGCTTCTGAACTACACATCTCACAACGCTCTTAATGACGACGCTATCAAGGCATTCGTTACTGTAACTGCAAAGAACAAGTGTCCAATGGATCTTGCAACTGACGATGCTTACTTCACAGTTCGCTTCCTCCGTCCAATCAACGTCGAGAACGCTGACGCTACAATCGAGGATGCTAACACAACTGTTAAGCAGACTATCAAGATGCACGACCTCGTCAAGTTCACTGACTGGCGCGATGCTTGGAAGAACAACTACTGCGCTTACTACGGAATCACTAAGATTGCTATCGCAGGTGTTGCTAACGGACAGCTCATCAGTAACAACCCGAACGTGAAGACAGACCAGAAGTATGACGGTAACGGTCAGTACACTTCTCTCGCTTCTGTTAACAGCCAGGTTGACTTCAAGTTCTACGATGGTGGTGGCAACCACGACAATGCATATCTTGAGTACCTGAACTTTGGTTCTACAGTACACGAGTTCCATGTTCAGATTCCTGTTGACGTAACATACTACTGGGGTACAATCCGTACAACTGTAACTGTTAAGGTTAAGAGAACTGCTGGTAACGCTAAACCACACAACTTCTAAGAATTAATTTAGAATAATATATCAAGTCGGGGGGAGGAGATACTACTCCTTCCCCTGATTTTAAAAAAACATTGAAAGATTAATTAAACCGGAATTATGAAAAAGATATTTTTCTACTCGACAATTGCTCTGTGTGTTGCTGCAACGCTTGGTTCATGCAAGTCAGACAAGAAAAAATATACAGCAGAGGAAACGTTTATCGCTCCAGCAACAATGGTGTATTCTGCACAGGATTCAAGCGATATCAATGTACTTGTGAAGAACTATGTTACGGCTTTCAAGGCAAAACATCTTGAAGAGGCAAGCAACATGCTTTATACTGTAAAGAATGACAGTGTTCATCCTCTTACAGCCGAGGCTAAGAAAAATTATCAGAATGCTTATGCGCAGATGCCTGTTTATGACTGCAAGGTTGAGGCTTTTCTGTTGCGTAGCGACAAAAATAATGAGGTTAGACTTGCCGTACAGGTTATCTCCAATGGCAGCATTGAGAAAAATGTCGGTGTTACAAGGATTTGTCTGAATCCTGTAAAAATTGGAAACAAATGGTATCTTACTCTTCTTGACAAGGATGCTGAGGGAGTTAAAGATGTTTATGCAGAATAAGAATTAGATGCTTTATGTCAAGACTGAATACAATATTGTTGATGCTGAACTTTTGTTTTGCTTCGGCAGCTGCCGAGGAGAAAACAGGTATCTCTTTTGATTCATTGACTATAAACATCGGTACGATATACAAGGATGAACCTGTGAAATCATTCACTATAGATTTCCGTAATATAAGTAAACAGAATATGGTTATTGATACGGTTGAGGTTAGTTGTGAATGTACTCTGGTTTCATACAAAAAGAAGAAATACAAGAAAGGAGAAAGAGGAACATTGGATGTAACCCTCGATATGTCACCATATAGCAGTGGCTTGTTTGAGAAAGACATCTATGTCTATACTGATTCGAGAAAAGAGCCTGTAGAGTTGATAATAACTGGCTGGCTTAAACCTAAAGAAGAAAAATGAAAGTGAGAAATTTATTGACTTGCCTGTTATTGATTTTCTCTGTTGTTTGTCCGCAAATGACAAAAGCAGAGGATTCAGACAGTCATGCTCCATTGTTGATTGTCGACTTGCAGAATGATGAGCATGTGGATTTTCAACTTGCAGACCGTCCTAAAGTTACATTCAAAGACGGTTATCTCATTGTATCATCTGCAGAGTTTGAGATGGAGGAGCAATCTATAAAATCTTCTGATATACGTAAGATTCGTTTTTATGAGTATCAGATTCCTACAATTGTCAATAACGTTAACAAGGCGCGTTATTCAGTAAGATTTGTCAATGGCAAGAATGTTGTGATATCCGGGATAAAGGACACACCTCATGTTGCCGTATATTCTGTTTCCGGTGTTCTGCAGCAAGCTGACTGCGATTATGATGGAGACAATATTAATGTGAAACTTCAATCCCTACCGAAGGGACTATATATAATTAAGGTGAACGATAAAACCATAAAGGTACGCACGAGATGAAAAAGATTATACTTATAATATTTGCAATGGCGATGACCCTTGCAGCTTCTGCTCAGATAAATGTTTGTCTGAACATGAAAGACGGCAGCAAGATATTGAAGATGATATCCGACATCGACAGTATCACATTTGACGTTAAGGCAGAAGACTTGGTGAAAGTTACTGCAACAGATGCTTTTAGAATTCATCCTACTTATGCAAAAACTAATATTGAAGCAAAGGGTGAATTAACAGGTATTTCTACAATAGGTGTTGCTTATGCCGAGTCGCTGGATGATTTGGATAATGACAAGGCTAAGGAGTTTGTCAACGATAACGGTGTTTCTCAGCAGGTTTGTCTGATGAGCGGACTTGAACTTGGCAAGACTTATTATTTCAGAGGCTTTGTCGTTTATAATGGCATTCGTGTCTATAGTTCTACGAAGTCTTTCTCCACACCAACAACAAATTATCCGGCAGCACAGGCTGTTGATTTAGGCTTGTCTGTTAAGTGGTCTTCGTATAATCTCGGTGCTTTATTCCCTGATGAATATGGAATCTATACAGGATGGGGAGATCCTACGGGTGTACTTCGTTCTAATTCTCCGTCTGATTATGCTGTGGGTAATACCAACGACAATATTGCAGGTTCTGAATATGATACAGCATTCAGCTTTTGGGGTGACAAGTGGCGTATGCCTACCAAGGCTGAGTTTGAAGAACTCAATACCCTGGATTGGCAATATACAGAGAATTACGACAATACAGGTGTTACTGGTTGGATAGTATCAGCCAAGAACGGTAATTCTATATTCATTCCATGGGCAGGATTTAAAAATCAGGAAGGTGATGTTTATGTCGGAAATGATTGTTTTTTGTGGACTTCAGAACGTAGTGGCGAGACAAATGCTTTCTATGCTAATATGAAGGTTCAGAATTCTGTAGATTTCAGAAATGTTATAAAGAGTGTATGGATGCCTATCCGTCCTGTTTATGATGATGCCGTTGGTCCAGGACCGTCGCCTGTTGACGAACGTGAGGTCGATTTGGGACTTTCTGTGAAATGGGCTAATTGTAATATAGGTGCAACAAAATCTTCTGAGGCGGGTGATTACTTCGCTTGGGGTGAGACTTCACCAAAGACTAATTATGATGAATCAACTTATACGTATTTTGATTTGATTAATGAAGGACATATTGCCGGGTCGCAGTATGATGCTGCTCATGTTCAGTGGGGTGGTGATTGGCGTATGCCGACAAAATGGGAATATGAGGAACTGCTTAGAGAGTGTACTCGAATGGTAACAACCGTTGATGGAGTGAAGGGATGTAAGTTTACCGGTAAGAATGGTAATAGTATCTTCATGCCTTTTGCTGGATATAAAAATCAGACAGACGTATTCTTTGCAGGAACGTTGGGCGAATACTATACAGATTATGTCTTTGTCCCGCTTGATGACCGTTCGGCTGCATACACATTGATGATGAACTCTAATGATGATATTTATCAAATAGCACATAAGACTCGCAGTTTTGGCTTGCCAATTCGTGCGGTGAAGTCAAAATAAAATCTCGTTCTTTGAAATTTCTTTTTCAATAGGAGCTTATAGTCTTGGCGATGGATGGAAAAAAACATTGTTGTGTAGACTTGATGGCTTCATAATAAAACCTTTAATTCCCGGTTGTGTGGCTTTCGGAAGGTGGCGGATGCTTGGATTCTGAATGCTGGATTGTAGAGCAATGTCGCAGACGGCAGGGTACTAGGACGAATGTCGCACTGCCTTCACGTAAAAACGACGGAATTCTGAAAGTGGGTTCCGGCGAGAAGGACTTCCGATAGCAGCACAACAAAAGCCCCTCCCCCGTGCCGCTCCTTGAGCGGCTTCCCCCTCCCCGCAGGAGAGGGGAGTGATTACCTTGAGAAGTGAAGGTGGTGAGAGTGATAAAGATAAAGATGGGAGTGATAAAGATGGGAGAGATAAAGGTGAGATAAAGGACGAGGGAGGATAGTTTATACTACAATATAAAAGGAAAAGTTAAATATAAAATATGACAATGCTTATGAAAAGATCATTGAAAGCCACTTTGATGGCAGCTGTCATGCTGACAAGCGGCATGACGGCAATGGCACAGAGCGATACGACGGCTGTGAAGTTCCATTCGTATCCTTATATTCAGTTGCAGGGCGGAGCACAGTATACACTGGGCGAAGCTAAGTTCGGCGACTTGATTTCACCGAACGTTCAGGTTACATTCGGTTATCAGTTCCGTCCATGGTTTGGCGTTCGCCTTGCGGTGAACGGCTGGCAGAGCATGGGCGGATGGAATGGCTATAAGCTCACTCCAGAATCTGCACCAGCCAACACGACTTATAAATATAAATATGTTGCTCCGGGTATTGACTTCATGTTCAACCTGAGCAACGCCATTTGCGGTTACAACCCTAACCGCGTAGTCAATGTTAGCGCCTTCGTCGGCGGTGGAGCAAACATAGCATGGGCAAATGATGATGCCAATGCTCTTGCTGCTCAGGGCTACGAGATGCGCTATCTGTGGAGCGGCACAAAGGTGCGCCCAGTCGGTAGGGGCGGTGTTGCCGTAAACTTCCGCTTGAGCAAGAGAGTGAGCCTCGGTGTTGAGGCAAACGCCAATGTGCTGAGCGACAAGTACAACTCAAAGAAGGCAGGAAATGCCGACTGGTATTTCAACGGACTCGTTGGTTTGAAGATAAACTTGGGCAAGAGTCATAAGCCAGTAGCAGCCCCGGCTCCAGTAGAGGAAGTCATCGTTCCGCAGCCAACGCAGGTCGTAGAGGAGAAGCGTGAGGAGAAGAAGGTTGAGAAGATTCGCCGCGACGTGTTCTTCACCATCAACAAGTCGACAGTTACCGATGCTGAACAGGCAAAGGTAAAAGAAGTTGCAGAGTTCTTGAAGAACCACGACGGAGCAAAACTCGTTGTAACGGGTTATGCCGATGCCGGCACCGGTACTGATGCCATCAACGACCGTCTGGCAAAAGAGCGTGCAGAGGCAGTAGCCAACATGTTCGTTGCCGACTACGGAATCAGTCGCGACCGCATCGAGGTGAAGTCAGAAGGCTCTCGCGTTCAGCCGTTTGCAGAGAACGACATGAATCGTGTTAGCATCTGTGTGGCAGAGTAAAGCTACAGACAAAACAGAATTTTTGATTATTATAGATATACCATTTCCCGCTTTTTTGTGTGTGGCGGGTATGGTTTTTGATGCCGTTGTGAAACGGTGAGGTTAATAATTTTTCATGTTGGTCTGTAGTCCTCCGGCGCTGTAGCGATACAGCAAAGGAGGCTACTACAGACATGTTCCTTACAGATATGTCTATTGTGTGACGGGGATGATGAAAAACTATTTGTCATTCCCGTCTTTGCTTGTGTCTCGACACAAGACGCATGGGCATAGATGACGCTAAATGGAAGAGGGGCAGCCTGAAGTGATTTCAGCCTGCCCCTCGATTTTTTTAGTGTATTATAATGCAAATAGGGAGTAGATATAAAAAACGACAATGGAGACAATTAGAGACAAATTAATTAAATGGTGTCTCCATTCTCCATTGCCGTTGTATTGATTTAGCTGATAAATGTTACTCAGCGCGGAAGTTCACCAGATCCTCAGCGATAAAGCTCTTTACGTAGCAGCTGTGGCCGATTACTTCCTCTTCAGCCATGCGAACGTAAACTTGTGCGCTCTTGGCGAAGAGTTCCGGAGCGGCAGAAGCGTCGCTCACGATGAGCAGCGACATAAGAATGTCGGCAGTCATGTCGTATAGGCGACGAGCGAGGAAGTCCTGAACCTCCTGGTTCTCAGCCTGCTTAACATACTCCAGCGACTGCTCGTAGAGCTCGATCATCTTCTGGATGCGAACCTGCAGCGACTTCATATCCTCAGAAACCTCCTTCTCAACCATCTCCTTCATTATAGAGAGATAAGTGCCGTTGGTGATGTAGCGGATAGCGGCAACCACCTGCAACTGAGTAGTACCCTCATAGATAGAGAAGATGCGTGCATCGCGGTACAGACGCTGACACTTGTATTCCATGATGAATCCCGAACCGCCGTGAACCTGGATGCAGTCGTAAGCATTCTGGTTAGCATATTCCGAGTTCATACCTTTGGCGATAGGAGTGAAGGCATCGGCAAGACGAGCATACTTCTTCTGCTCCTTGCGCTCATCTAGAGTAAGCTTGCGCTCACGGGCGATATCGTCGAGAGCCTTGTAGATGTCAACGTAACGAGCCGTCTGATACAAGATGCTTCGTCCGGCATCGAGCTTAGCCTTAATCTTGGCAATCATGTCGTAAACGGCCGGGAAGTTAACGATAGCCTCGCCAAACTGCTTGCGCTCGCGAGCATAGGCAAGAGCCTCGTTGTAGGCAGCCTGGCTCACGCCGACACTCTGTGCGGCAATACCTAGACGAGCACCGTTCATCAGTGCCATTACATATTTGATAAGACCCATGCGAGTGCTTCCGCAGAGTTCAGCCTTAGCGTTCTTATATACAAGCTCACAGGTAGGAGAGCCGTGGATACCGAGCTTGTTCTCGATGTGGCGCACGGTAACGCCGCCCTGGTTCTTGTCGTAGATAAACATCGAGAGACCGCGTCCGTCGTGGGTGCCAGCCTCAGAACGAGCCAGTACGAGGTGAATATCCGAGTCGCCGTTGGTGATGAAACGCTTCACACCGTTGAGCAGCCAGCATCCCTCCTCCTCGCTATAAGTAGCCTTGAGCATAACGCGCTGCAGGTCGGAACCGGCATCCGGCTCCGTGAGGTCCATACTCATCGTCTCACCGGCACAAACACGCGGGATATACTTCTGGCGCTGCTCCTCGCTGCCGAACTCATAGAGAGTCTCGATACAGTCCTGAAGGCTCCAGATATTCTGGAAACCGGCATCCGCCGTGGCAACAATCTCCGAAGCCATAGAATAAGGAGTGATAGGCAGGTTCAGTCCGCCGTATCTGCGAGGCATAGAGATACCCCAAAGTCCAGCCTTGCGTGTAGCCTCGATATTCTCGTAAGTCTTCGAAGCATAGTGCATGCGTCCCTCCACGAGGTGTGGGCCCTCGAGGTCAACTTCTTCGCTGTTTGGTTCGAGGATATTGGCAGCAATGTCGCCAGTAATGTCGAGCACACGCTTGTAGTTTTCGATAGCATCGTCGAAATCTACCGGTGCGTCTTCAAACTTGTCTTTATCTGCAAAGTTGCGCTCTTTGAGCTCAACGATTCTCTTCATTTCCGGGTGATTAAGATAGAAATCAAACTCCGGATGATCTGTATAATAGTTTGCCATTTATTTAGAATTCTGCTTATAGTATTTTATCAGTTTCGGAACAACCTCCTCCACGGTGCCGTTTATAACATAGTCGGCAATCTTGTTGATAGGAGCGTCAGGGTCGCTGTTGATGGATATGATGATGCCCGAGTCTTGCATTCCTGCGATGTGCTGAATCTGTCCGGAGATACCGCATGCGATATACACCTTAGGATGCACGGTAACACCCGTCTGACCAATCTGGCGGTCGTGGTCAACCCATCCCGCATCAACGGCAGCACGGCTTGCGCCCACTTCTCCGTGAAGTTCCTTGGCGAGCTGGAACAGCTGGTCGAAGCCCTCTTTGCTGCCCACGCCGTAACCGCCGGCAACAACGATAGGAGCGCCCTTCAGATTATGCTTTGCTGCTTCCACGTGGCGGTCGATAACCTTCACGATATAGTCAGTGGCAGGCACATACTTAGCCACATCCATATAAACCACCTCGTGTTTAGCCTCGCCCTCATAGAGAGCCTTCTGCATAACGCCGCTACGCACGGTAGCCATCTGTGGACGATGTTCCGGGTTAACGATAGTAGCCACGATGTTTCCGCCGAAAGCCGGACGGATTTGATAGAGCAGATTGTCGTAGTGAGTGCCCGTCTTCTTGTCGTCGTAGTCGCCAATCTCCAGTTGAGTGCAGTCGGCAGTAAGTCCGCTGGTGAGCGAAGAAGAAACCCTCGGTCCGAGGTCGCGTCCGATAACGGTAGCTCCCATAAGGCAAATCTGTGGTTTCTCCTCCTTAAAGAGGTTCACGAGGATGTCGGTATGCGGAGCCGAAGTATAAGGGAAGAGTCCCTCGGCATCAAAAACGAAGAGTTTGTCAACGCCATAAGGCAGGATCTGGTCCTCCACCTTGTTCTTAATGCCCGTTCCGGCAACGATAGCGTGGAGTTCCACTCCAAGCTGGTTGGCGAGTTTACGTCCCTTGGTAAGTAATTCCTGAGAAACCTCGGCAACCGTGGTGTTCTCAATCTCGCAATATACAAAAACGTTGTTCATCTCTTATCCAATAATCTTTTCGTCCAACAATTCCTTTACCAGTCCCTCGATATCCGTGTCGGCAGCAGTGAGCGTCTTGCTCTCCTTGGCCTGGAACACGATATTCTTTACAGCCTTCACCTTAGTAGGCGAACCGGCAAGTCCGCACTGCTGCGGGTCGCCGTCTACATCAGCCACCGACCACTGGTTGAGCGTCAGATACGGGCGCTCGTTGTATAGTTCGGCATAAGGCATGTCGGCAGTACGCTCCAACGGCACGTTGGCACGCTTGTATTTCATCACGAGTTTAGCGTTGCAGGGGCGGCAAGGTGCAGCACTTCCGTTCACGGTGATTACGATAGGCATAGGAGCCTCTACCGTCTCCACTCCGCCGTCGATATGTCGGCGAATGGTGAGCACTCCATTCTCGCATTTCTCTATTTCCTCAGCGTAAGTAACCTGCGAGAGTCCGAGCTTCTGAGCCACCTGCGGACCGACCTGTGCTGTATCTCCGTCGATAGCCTGACGTCCGCCGATGATAACGTCGGCACCGCCGATTTTCTTTATAGCCGTAGCGAGAGCGTAAGAAGTGGCGAGTGTGTCGGCACCGGCAAAGAGTCTGTCGGTGAGCAGCCATCCGGTATCCGCTCCGCGGTAAAGTCCCTGTCGGATAATCTCAGCCGCACGTGGAGGTCCCATAGTTAGGATACCCACGGTAGAGCCTGGATTCTGGTCTTTCAAACGCAGCGCCTGTTCCAGCGCATTCAAGTCTTCAGGATTGAAAATAGCCGGTAATGCAGCACGGTTTACGGTGCCTTCTGCCGTCATGGCGTCCTTACCCACATTTCGTGTGTCTGGTACCTGCTTGGCAAGTACGATGATTTTTAAACCCATATTATAATTTTAATTATGTGAAATTCAAGTATCTTTCCCAAAGATTCGCCCCTCATGATATCCGTTAGGCGAAAGGTCAGTAAGTATGATACGTGCAAAAATACTATTTTTTTATTTTGCAGCAAAGAAAAGTGTGAAAAAGCTAATTATTTGGCTCAAGTTATTTGATAAAATGTTTTCTCAGTATCGCCCATAGTAATATGTTTTTTTTAATTGCTTTCCGTTCATTGTACTTGATACTGTTTAAACTTGTCACCATCCTATTGACGAATTTGTGAGACAATGTCTCACAAATCTTTAATTATTCATCAATGTTGTTTTCCTCAAATTCTGCAATCCATTCCTTAACCTTAGCTTGCAGCAAAGCCTTGCCTGGCAAATATAATTGATATGCAGAAGCATAGACATGAGAGTCTTTTGGCAAAGTCAACTCCACAAGTGCATCGTTCTTGCTCTCACAAAGTAAAATTCCGATGGTTGGCTTCTCGAAGTCTTGCTTCACAAAGCGGTCATAATAGTTGACATACATCTGCATCTGCCCAAGGTCTTGATGGGAAAGCTTGTCTGCTTTTAGGTCAATGAGGACATAGCATTGCAGCAATCTATTATAGAAGACCAAATCCACATAATAGTTGTCTTCATCGAAAGTGAAACGCTTCTGGCGTGCCTCGAAGAGGAAGCCTTTCCCTAATTCGAGCAAGAACTGCTGCATCTTGCTGATAATGGCATTCTCCAACTTCGATTCAGAGTAAGCTACATCTGGCTTCAATCCTAAAAACTCCAAGGTCAAAGGACTCTTGATGACATCAGAAGGCTTCTCTACCGTTTGACCTTCCTTTGCCAAACGCATGACCTCATCCTTGTCACGGCTCAAAGCCAATCGCTCATAGAGACAACTGCCCACTTGACGCTGTAACTGTCGAACTCCCCAATGCTGGCTTGCACATTCTATCTCATAGAAATTACGTTCTGCTTCATTTGTAATGCGCATCAAAATCAAATAATGAGACCATGAAAGAAGAAAGTTTGGGGCTTCCGTCTCTGTCTTTTCAAAAATCCGCAACGCTGTTGCGGATTTGCCCTGTTTTTCTAAATTCCGTAACAATGTTGCGGAATTTGAATACACCAAGAACAATTTGCGACACTTCTCCAAAGTATCAACAGACCACCCTTCCTCAAAATGAGCAATTAGTTTCTGTGACAGATCCTTCAATACTCGCTTCCCATATTGCGCACGGACATTTCCTTTCTGTTCATACTCCACTATATATTTGCCAATATAATACTTGGTATAAACCTCCGCTATATTGACAGAAGTCTTCACGTAAGACCTTGCCTGTTCTATAAGACCAGACACTTTATTATATAAGCCCGCTATACTTTCGGATGTTTTGATAATTTCGTTTGCCATAATTCTGTGTCTTTGTTATCAGATTATGGGGACAGTCCCCATAATTCCAGTTTCAAATAAGTGAGACAGCGTCTCACCTTTTATATCAACCACAAAAATGTGGAACACCGTCCCGCATTTTACAATTTGTCAACATTTATCCCCAAGATACGTTGTATCTCTGCCAAAGTCTTGTCTATTTTATGGTCAAGAGTCTCGCTCTTCTTGAAATAGTCAGCAAGCAGTTCGGCAGGATGTAAGTTTTCTTCATCCTCTTCTGTTAAATCTTTGCTTATGCCCATGTTCAAATAATATTATGCTGCAAATATACATTAAATTTTGTGATAATCGTTATTGATAGCTATTTTATGTCGTTTATTCATATTCAGATTTAGGAAAATAAACTTTTTTTCGGGCGTTTTACCCTCACACCCTCACCAATAGCCTTGAAAGCCCCTGTTTATCGAGGTTCTGAGGTGTGAGGAATAGGGTGAGGGGTGTGAGGGTATATTAGGAATGTGGAATTAGATTAGATGTTTTACAATTTATTGCCTTATATCTGCACCTTTGGTGCAACTATCAAGCACAAAAGGTGCATGATAGAAGCAATGCTTGCAAAACAGTACAAGATTTTCTTGTGTTTTACTTTGTATAGCAAATAAGTTTTGTATCTTTGCATAAGATAAGCTGCATCTCAGCAATAAATCCAAACAAGTTTGGCTTATATTGCATTCGATTTGCATTATCTTTGATAAGAACGTTTTATTATGGAAAGGTATTTATAATGCTCATTTGTAAATAAAAATAAAGATTTTGAGAAAGGATTGATGAATGAACTTGAAACTAAACGAATATCACAAGATGACGAATTCCATAAAAATGGAATCAGTGGAATCTTGGAGCAAGCTGAAATTGTCGCGCGAGGAGTGCTCGAATCAGTTCAGACGATTGCGGGAACAACGGCTTGCAAGGGAGTCCAAATCGCTCAATT
Source organism: Prevotella sp. UBA1104 (assembly GCA_002314055.1). GTDB lineage: Bacteria > Bacteroidota > Bacteroidia > Bacteroidales > Bacteroidaceae > Prevotella. The sequence continues at coordinate 6,864 of DCBP01000075.1, read as the reverse complement.
AGAAAAATGGTCGAAAACTAATAATTGTTGGTTAGATGCTACAAAATTAGGTAGCTATGAAGATAGAGGTTCCGAAAATGAGGTGTATCTGTCATATACAGAAAATTGTGTATACAAATTGAATGACTTTCGTTATTCTGACGACAATTTAAGTCCGTTCTTTGAACGTATAAAAGCGCACAATACATACTTTCCTTATTGCGCATATTCACTTATAGGTTTTTCTGTCAATAAGAATGGCAAAACATGTGCAGTATTGCGTCAGCCTTATATCATATCAAATCGCGAAGCTACGCAAGAAGAGATATATACAGAGCTGAAGAAACTGGGATTCAATTCCCAATTGAATGGAGAGTATTATACTAATGGTTTTCATGATATATTTGATGCTTCACCAAACAATGTCTTGGTTGGTATTGATGGTAATCTGTATTTTATAGATACCATAATATATAAGACAAATGCAAACAACCTAAATACATATCAAAGTCAATCACCGAGATTTAACCACAAAATTTAAAATTCTTTTCCTTTCGTTGCTTCTTATCTATTGTGTATTACACCGTGGTAAGTAGCTGTTTCCATGGAATTATTGAATAGGAATGTGTCATTATGTCAAATTAATGTGGAAAGATTTGGAGATAATCCACATAATAACTATATTTGCGGCATAAATCAACCCTTATCTAATAACACTTTAATACTACAACTATGAATAGCGAGGAACTTATACTGAATGCAAATGATGTGGTAACCTATTTGCAGAAACCGGCATCAGACTTTACAAAGGCTGACATCATCAATTTTATCCGTAACAACGATATCCGGATGCTAAATTTTATGTATCCGGGTGGTGACGGCAAACTCAAGACACTGAATTTCGTTATAAACAGTCTTAGTTATCTCGACACGATACTCACTTGTGGAGAGAGAGTCGACGGGTCGAGCCTTTTCCCGTTTATCAGTGCGAGCAGCAGTGATTTGTATGTTATACCGCGTTTTCGCACGGCATTCGTAGACCCCTTTGCCGAGATTCCTACGCTTTGTATGCTCGCTTCCTTCTTCGATAAAGACGGCAAACCGCTGGAAAGTGCCCCGGAAAGGACACTGCAAAAGGCTGTAGCTGCATTTAAAGAAGTAACGAAGATGGAATTCCATACCATGGGCGAACTGGAATACTATGTAATAACTCCAGATTCGGGCGAATTTCCAGCTGTCGACCAAAAAGGCTATCATGAGTCTTCTCCCTATGCGAAGACAACGGATTTTAGAACAAAATGCATGTATTATATCGCTCGCACGGGCGGTCAGATAAAATATGGACACTCTGAAGTGGGAAACTTCAGCATGGGAGGAAAAGTCTATGAGCAAGGCGAGATAGAGTTTCTGCCCGTTCCGGCAGAAGAGAGTGCCGACCAGCTGATGATTGCAAAGTGGGTAATAAGAAACGTGGCTTACCGCATGGGACTGAATGTTACTTTTGCTCCTAAGATAACAGCCGGCAAGGCTGGGTCTGGATTACATATCCACATGAGGATAATGAAACACGGCAAGAATATGATGATTCATGATGGAAAACTGAGCGAGCAGGCACGTACCATCATTGCCGGAATGATGGATCTGGCACCGGCTATTACGGCATTCGGCAATAAGAACCCTACGTCGTATTTCCGTCTGGTGCCGCATCAGGAAGCTCCAACCAATGTTTGCTGGGGCGACTGCAACCGCTCGGTGCTTGTAAGAGTACCACTCGGATGGACCTCAAATCAAGACATGTGTCATGAAGCGAACCCGCATGACGTGGCTTGGCATTACGATACTTCGCTCAAGCAAACAGTGGAGATGCGCTCGCCAGACGGCTCGGCAGATATCTACCAGCTTATAGCCGGTCTTTGCGTGGCTTGCAGGCATGGATTTGAGATGGAGAATGCCCTTGAGGTGGCAGAGAAGACATACGTGAACTATAATATCCATGATGCGGAGAATGCCAGCAGGGTAGAGGCTCTGGAACAGTTGCCCGACAGCTGTGCCGCTTCAGCCGACTGTCTCGAAAAGCATCGCAAGGTCTTCGAGGAACACGGAGTGTTCAGTCCGGCAATGATCGACGGCATTATCTCGCAGCTTCGTGCTTTCCACGACAGAACGATGCGCCGCAATATCGAGAGCAACTATGAGGAAATAGAAAAACTCGTGAACAGGTATTTCCATTGCGGATAATATTTTTACCCTCACCATCCCTCACCATCCCTCACACTATCCCTCACCATCTGAAACGCCGATAAACAGGGCATTTCAGATGGTTGGGTGAGGGTGTGAGGGTAAAATTACCGAAAAACTTTTTTCTGTTTTTTTCGCTCATTCGAAAAAATTCAATGTTAATTTATAATATTAAATAGGTAAAACATTTGCATCATATTGATTTAATACATAACTTTGCAACCTGGATTTTGCAAAATAGCAAAAACACAATGTAATCTAAGCGAAATTACTAACAAACTAAAACAAAATAAAAAATGACAACCTTAACAATGTGTATTGTCGCGGTCTTCGTCATCGGCTATTTCTTCATAGCCATCGAGAGCGTGACAAAGGTGAACAAGGCAGCAATCGCACTCCTTATGTTCGTAGGCTGCTGGACAATCTTTATGTGTGATCCGGGACAGTATCTCGCTACCGCCATTGGCGACAAAGTGGGAACAGTAGTGAGCGAGGCGATAGAGCATCATCTCGGCAGCACGGCAACAACGCTGTTTTTCCTCATGGGTGCCATGACTATAGTGGAACTCGTAGACCAGAACGGCGGATTCAACTTCGTTCGCGACACGCTGAAGACGAAGAGCAAGCGCGTCCTTTTGTGGCGAATAGCCTTCATGACCTTCATTCTCTCGGCAATCCTCGACAACCTGACAACATCTATCGTGATGATAATGATCTTGCGCAAGCTTGTCAGCGACCATAAAGACCGTATTATATATGCAGCCCTCGTTGTCATTGCGGCAAATTCCGGTGGTGCCTTCTCGCCAATCGGCGACGTTACTACCATCATGCTGTGGAACAAGGGCGTTATTACAGCTGGCGGCGTGATAAAGGAGATACTCCTGCCGTCTATCGTTTCTATGGTAATTCCGGCTTATATCCTTACCTTCCATCTGAAGGGCGAACTTGCCGTTCCGGAGAATAAGGGCGGAGAGCTCGGTTCAAGCGATTTTACAGCCTTCCAGCGCAAGGTGGTGTTCTTCCTCGGAGTAGGCGGACTCATCTTTGTTCCTATTTTCAAGTCTATAACACATCTTCCTCCGTTTGTAGGCATTCTGCTCGTATTGGGCGTTCTGTGGACAGTAACAGAGGTATTCTACAGCCGTTTGCCTAAGTTGGCTACAAAGAGCACGATGCAGAAGCGTGTCAGCAACATGCTGTCGCGTATAGACATGTCGACAATCCTGTTCTTCCTCGGTATTCTGATGGCAGTGGCTTGTCTTGAAACAATCGGAGTATTGACACAGCTCGGACAGGGACTCAACGTGGTGTTCGACGGCAACCACTATCTCGTTACCGGTATTATCGGTGTCTTGTCGAGCATCGTAGACAATGTGCCGCTCGTTGCCGGATGTATGGGAATGTATCCTGTTGACCCGTCGATTGGCGGTGATATGTCGGTAGACGGAATCTTCTGGCAGCTGCTTGCCTACTGTGCCGGAGTCGGCGGTTCGATGCTTATCATCGGATCTGCAGCAGGTGTTGTAGTTATGGGACTGGAGAAGATTACCTTTGGTTGGTATATGAAGAATATCTCGTGGATTGCTTTCGTGGGCTATCTCGCAGGTATCGGTCTCTATTGGGTAGAGAAAACTGTTATCGGACTGTAAAGAATATAATCCACATTCAGAATGTGGTAATTATAGGAAAAATATATTTTAGACAAAAACCGATAAAACAACATTGGGCGATAAACAAAAAAAACAAAGGAAACATAAGTTTTGCTTTATAACAGCAGACTTTGTCCTTTGTTTTTTTTTTTGTTTAAAAAGCACCCAAAGAGAGTTCTTCTTATAATATATATTAAGTAGCTATTCACAATTAGTTTATACAAACAACAAAACATTTATATTTAAAACAACC
>DCBP01000075.1:0-2630 GCA_002314055.1 Prevotella sp. UBA1104 | reverse complement strand
TAATTTTGACTTGTTACTTATCACTCAAAATATGGGATGATTGGAAAGATCCTATCCCTTGACAGCCATCCTCAGCTGGTCAAGAGCTTTCTTGAGGATACTCCTCGGCGTTCCGACGTTCATACGCATAAAGCCTTCACCGCCCTTGCCAAACATTTCACCGTCGTTCAGTGCCAGATGAGCCTTGTTGACAAACAGGTCTACGAGCTGCTCGTGGTTGAGGTGAAGCCCGCGGCAGTCGAGCCATACAAGGAAAGAAGCCTCTGGGCGCAGTGGCTTAATCTCCGGCAAGAACTCCTTGCAGTAGTTTTCCACAAAGATGATGTTGCTCTCGATATATTTAAGCATCTCCTGGCGCCATTCCTCACCGTTCTTAAATGCAGCTATAGTGGCTATCGGCGAGAAGAGCGGAGCCTCGTTAAGTTCGTTGGCAGTCAGCCATGAATAGAATTTCTTTCTTATCTCATCATTTGGCACGATAGAGTAGGAGCTTACGATACCGGCGATATTAAACGTTTTCGACGGAGCGCCGAACGTGATGCTGCATTGCGCTGCCTTCTCAGATGCCGTGGCAAACGGCACGTGCTTGTTGCCCCAAAGAGCCATATCACAGTGAATCTCGTCGGAGATGACAAGAATATTATGGTCGTAGCAGAAGTCGGCAAGCTTTGCCAGAGTCTCCTTGCTCCATGTTATTCCTGCCGGGTTATGAGGGTTAGAAAGGATAAGCACCTTGCACTTGTCGTCGGCAACCTCAGCGAGATTGTCGAAATCCATAGAGTAAGAACCGTCTTCGTTTTCCTTCAGCGGATTATACACCACTTCCCTGCCGTTGCCCTCGGGAGTGAGACGGAAGGGATGATATACAGGCGGCTGGATGATAACCTTCTCGTCGGACTTGGTAAACACGTTTACAACCATACCTATACCTTTCACGATGCCGGGGATATAGCTTAGCCATTCGCGTTTCACATCCCACTGGTGATGGTCCTTTATCCATTTCATCACGGTAGGCCAGAATTCTTCAGGCTCTACGGTATATCCGAATAGCGAGTGGTCGAGTCTCCGCCTTAGTGCATCAGTAATGAAATGTGGCGTTTCGAAATCCATGTCTGCCACCCACAGCGGCAGGAGGTCAGCCCTGCCGTAGCGTTCCTCGAGCACTTCATGCTTCAGGTCGCCGCTGCCAGAGCGGTCAATTATTTTATTGAAGTCATACATATAGCCTCTCCTTTTCTTTATTTCTCCAAAGCCTGCTTGATATCCTCAAAGATGTCGTCCATATCCTCCAGTCCGACAGAAATTCTCACCGTAGTGTCGAGCACGTCCATAGCAGCGCGTTCTTCATCCGAGAAGTTGCCGAAGATTGTACTTGCCGGGTGTATGGCGAGCGTCTTGTTGTCGAAGAGGTTAGTGGCGCGGCGCACCAGTTTCAGGTTGTTTATCATATTGAAGCAAGCCTCCTTGTCAGTAAGGTCTACGGTCATCATTGCGCCGGCAGTCTTGCCATACTGTTTCTCGGCAATGGCATGATAAGGATTGTCAGACAGTCCGACGTAGTTCACGCGCTTTATGCCCGGCAGCGTGCGCAGCTTCTCTGCAAGATACAGTGTGTTGTGGCTCTGCACGCGGTAGCGCGCATCAAGAGTCTCCAGTCCGAGCGACTGCATATATGCCACATGAGGAGTCATATAAGCTCCGAAGTTGAAGAGCATCTCGTTCTTCATAGTGTGTCCGAACCCCTTTGTCGTGCCGTAGTCAATAACGAGCCCGCCGAGTGTAGTGGCACCGCCAGAAAGGTATTTAGTACTTGAAACCACCTCGATGTCCACTCCCAGACTCTTAGCCGAGAACTGAGTGAAAGGTATAACCGTAGTGTCGGCGATGAGCGGCACGTTATATTCGTGTGCAATATCCGAGAGAGCCTTTAGGTCGGCAACCTCCATCTGCGGATTAGTGATAATTTCAAGGAAAATACAGCAAGTGTTTTCGTCCATCTTATTCCTGACCTCGTCGAGATTCAGCAAGTCGCACGGTCTTGGCTCCACGCCGAAACGCTTCATTGATTCAGTGATGAGCGAGAAGGTGTTGCCAAACATGTGGCGTGAAGTAACGATATTCTTTCCTGTGGCAGCGAGAGCCATCAGTGTGTTGCTGATAGCCGCCATGCCCGACGACATTGCTATTACGTTTTCTGCTCCGGTAAGAGCCTTCACCTTGTCTTCGAGATACATCACGGTAGGGTTCATCACTCTTGAATAATCCGGTGCGATAACCTTTCCTGTGAATGCGTCAGCCATGTCCTTTGCGGTGTCAAACTCGTATGCTGCGGTATGATAGATAGGCATACTCAGCGAACCATAGGCATCGCCTTTGCGGAACGGCGTGTCAATTGCTTTTGTCTGATTTTTCATTTCTGTTTTGTAGTTAATGTTTGTGACTGCAAAATTACTGCAAAATATAGTATCTAAAAAATCAGAAGCACTTTTTTTCTGCTTTATCCCGAATGACGGGGTGGAAATGTTTTTGTCTAAAACTATATCATCCCAATAATAAATAACAAGTCAAAATTATTTTATACAACCGACAATGGAGATACTATAAAAAACAACAAGTACAACTTATACAAA
>DCBP01000116.1 GCA_002314055.1 Prevotella sp. UBA1104 | reverse complement strand
TTGAGGTTAAAGACCGTTACGGTTCCAATTCCACGCTCAAGGCAAAGGTCGCAAAACTGAATTCAAATGACGAGAAGAAAAACAAGTTTGTCGGCAATACCTATGCCGTAATCCTGAGCGGTGGCATGAACAAGATAGCCAATGACGTACGCTACTGGAACGACTGTTCTTTCATATATAAGACCTTGAGAAACCGCTATGGCATACCGAAGAAAAACATCAAGGTGATAATGGCAGACAGCACAGACCCTGCTGCCGACATGACTGATGAGAACGGTGAATACTCGTCATCGCCTCTCGACCTCGACGATGACGGCGTTGCCGATATAGAATATTCCGCCACAAAGACAAATGTAACAAAAGTAATAAAAGAGATGGCTTCAACCATGAAAGACGAAGACCACCTTTTCCTTTATGTAGTAGACCACGGAGGCTATGACCCACAGAAAAAACAATCATATATCTGCCTGTGGGGAGACGAAAGAATTTATCCTGATGAACTCAGCGACTGCCTCAATACAGGCGATGCCGGATATGTAACTGTTCTTATGGGACAGTGTTATTCCGGCGGTTTTGTAAATGCCCTAAAGGGGAACAACCGCATAATCGCCACAGCCTGTGGCGAGGACGAACTGTCATACGGCTGTGAAGACCTTCCTTTTGACGAGTTCGTTTACCGTTGGACTTCCGCCCTTAACGGCTATGATGCTTTTGGAAATAAGGCTTCTGTAACAACCGACACTTTGCCTGATGGCACGCTGAAACCCGTTACGATGGTGAAGGCATATGAATATGCCCGCAGTCAGGATATGTATACTGACGGGAAGTTCAAGTATGGCGAGGAAACCCCACAGATAAGCTATCTTTTAAAATCCACTGCCGAAGACTTGGCAATGGACACTATACCGCCGACGGTTTACCTTTGTATATCCAGTGGCAATACAAAAATAGCTCATTTGCCATTCTCAAGGTTTGACACCTTTGCCGCTTATGACTTTTGGGACAACAGCGACATTTGGTTGCGCAACCAGGATGACGGGCTTGAAGTCCATGAGCATGAGACCCCGAAGATAACCGATACGCACCGTACGGTGTACATATATACGAGAATAAGCAACCGTGGCGTGAAGACATATCCCGGTTATGGGACAAATCTTCGCACATGGTGGGCAAAAAGTTCGTATGTGATTGATCAGGAAGGCTGGAAACATTATAGAGATACCGCAAGGGTAGGGGGTGAGGTCTGTGATGATTCTGTAGATGAAATAATTGCTCCGGGCGGATCATGCATAAAAGACTTCAAGTATACTTTTACCGGCAACAGACTTAAAGTTGCCAAGAAACCGAACTTTAACATGTGTCTGCTTTCATTTCTTTCAAACGACGACGAGGACAGTTCCTTTCCTGTCAATGGCGGCGGTATAGCCAAGGCCTGGGCAACGGACAGGCTCGGACAGAAAAACAGATATACCCTTTTTGCACATGAAAAAAACTTTGCAGAACTTTATCTGTATCCGTTGGAGGCAAAATTGTCAGAACTGAGTGTCGTGGTAAGAAAAGACTCGACGGATGAAAACGACAACGATATAGAAGTAAAGCTGACAGTACCGATGATAAAGAACTCAGCCCTTTCCTTAAAGGGATTCAATACTAACAGATTCCGTCCTCAGGATTACTGTGTGAAAGAAAATTTCGCCATGATAGATGGCATCTCCGTCCAGCGGAACAATCCCCCGTTGGTGTCGTTTTCTGCCAGCGTCATTGCCGACCGTGATATTACGAAAGAACAGAGACACAATGTTGACGTGTTTGTCGTAAACAATGAAACAAACGAGATAATCGGTGGCGAGAAATTCGTTGTAATCGTCGAGCCGCGTGCGAAGATAACGCCGAATATAGACAAAACTGCAAGTGCCGATGGAACGGTGTCGCTGAAGCCTTCAAATATCAATGAGGAAGTGGAATATGAATGGTATGACAAGGACGGCAACCTCGTAAGCACGGAGCCGGAATTGAAAGTGAGTCAATTGACCTCAGCCGGTGATTATACACTGAAAGTGATAGCCAAGAGCGACAAGGCGACAAATTCGGTCAAGACAACAGTTGAAAAGATTCCATTCGTAAAGGACGCTACAATGACACGGCCAGGCATCATAGACGCAGATTTCAACGTTCCGGCACAAAGCGGCATGACCGTAAGAATGACTTCCGCAACAGGCTCCGCGCCAATATCGGAAGTAAAACTTGTCGAAGGCGCAACACATGCCACGTTTAACGTTCCGTCTTCCTCATCAGGAGTATTACAGCTGTCTGTAATGAAAAACGGGAAACCGGTTGACGACTGTAAGATTTTGTCGAAGTAAATACAATATTCTAAGATATATGACTATATTTGCAAAAGATAACGTTAATAAAATTATATGATTATGAAAAAGACATTAGCCGTATTGTTTAGTCTGGCGGTATTTCAGGGAATAGCTGCCAAGACAGTGAAGGTCATCAACATAACGCTTGACAAAAAGCATATTTATCAGGCAATGACGTGGGAGGAAGCCTCTGAAGTAGACTCCATCGCCGTGACTGGCGGCAAGCTGGATGCACAGGATTTCCAGTTCCTTGCCCGCTGCTGCAACGAAGGCAAACTCTCCGGCATAGACCTTTCCGGAGCAACAACACATACCGATGAGATTCCGGACTGGCTGTTCCGTCCTTCCAAAATCAATTCCGCTCGGCAGAATGGTTCAAAAGAGAGTGTTCTCGGACATCTGCAGTATTTTCGCTTGCCCTACGGTATACACCGCATAGGTGAACAGGCATTCTTCAATACCGGTCTGAGAATGATAGAAATCCCCAAGACCGTAGGGATAATAGGTGATAACGCCTTCGCAAATTGCGAAGATTTACGTGAGGTAACGGTGAGGAATCCCAACGGTGCAGCAATATCCGCCCGATATGCCTTCGATGACAATATGTCAGCAGCGACTCTCATCGTGCCTACAGGTTCTGCCGGCAGCTTTGCTTCCGATGAGGCATGGGCAAAGTTCGGGGAAATAACGGAGCGGGACGGACTGTACACCACTCGTTATGCCACCCTGAACGGCAACACCCTTGAAAGTGTTTTGGGCGATGATTTGCAGACGACAGACTCTCTCGTAGTAACGGGAACATTGAAGACAAGCGACTTCCAGTCGCTTCGCAATGGCATTTACAACGGTAAACTGACGGGTATAAACCTCAGCGGCTGCTACATCGAGAACAATGCCATTCCGGAACATGCATTTACAGATGAAACAGACTGGGAATTGAAAAGCAAACTCCAGTATGTAACTCTACCTGAGGGAGTAACCTCTATAGGCAAGGAAGCCTTTGCCGACTGCTACACTCTGCAGGCGGTAAACTTACCACAGAGTTTAACGTATATCGGTGAGGCAGCCTTTTACCAGTGTTTTCGAATGAGAGGCAATATAACCATCCCTGAGGGTATGACGCGTCTGTCGGTTTCTGCGTTTGACCAGTGCCGCAGGCTTTCAGGTTTCTACCTCCCGTCAAGCCTTTCCGTTTTAGGACAAGGCTGTTTTTACCTGAGAATCAGTATGGATGAAGAATGGAACGTAACATTCAGGGTAAACCGTATGACACCTCCGGAAACGGCTCCGAGTGAGGGGTTCTATAACAATCCGTTCAACTCAAGTCCTTCTAAAATGAAGAAGATGCTCCTCCACAGTACATTGTATGTGCCGGTAGGTGCAAAACCGGCTTATGAGGCTGACGAGATGTGGAGTTGCTTCGGCAAAATCATAGAGACTCCCGACCTCACAGGCAAAACGAGTGGTATAGCTGCTCCAAATGTAGAGAAGGCAGAATGTAAGGCAACTCGCATCTACACCCTCGACGGTAGATACGTCGGCACGGACATGACTCGTCTCGGCAAGGGTGTGTATGTGGTGAATGGGAAGA
>DCBP01000117.1 GCA_002314055.1 Prevotella sp. UBA1104 | reverse complement strand
TTGAGGTTAAAGACCGTTACGGCTCCAATTCCACGCTCAAGGCAAAGGTTGCAAAGCTGAATTCAAATGACGAGGAGAAAAACCACTTTGCCGGCAACACCTATGCAGTAATCCTGAGCGGTGGCATGAACAAGATAGCCAATGACGTACGCTACTGGAACGACTGTTCTTTCATATATCAGACCTTGAGAAACCGCTATGGTATTCCCAAAAAAAACATCAAGGTGATAATGGCAGACGGCACAGACCCTGCTGCCGACATGACTGATGAGAACGGCGAATACTCGTCATCCCCTCTCGACCTTGACGATGACGGCGTTGCCGATATAGAATATTCCGCCACAAAGACAAATGTAACAAAAGCAATAAAAGAGATGGCTTCAACCATGAAAGACGAAGACCACCTTTTCCTTTATGTAGTAGATCACGGCGGCTATGACCCACAAAAGAAACAATCATATATCTGCCTGTGGGGAGACGAAAGACTTTATCCCGATGAACTCAGCGGCTGTCTCAATACAGGCGATGCCGGATATGTAACAGTCCTTATGGGGCAGTGTTATTCCGGTGGTTTTGTAAATGCCCTAAAGGGAAACAACCGCATAATCGCCACAGCCTGTGGCGAGGACGAACTGTCCTACGGTTGCGAAGACCTGCCTTTTGACGAGTTCGTGTACCGTTGGACTTCTGCCATCAACGGCTATGATGTCGAGGGCAACAAAATTACAGCACAGACAGACACCCTGCCGGACGGAACACAGAAACCTGTAACAATGGTAAAGGCTTATGAATATGCTCGCAACCATGACATGTACACTGACGGCAAGTTCCAATATGCAGCGGAAACCCCGTCCCTTTCGTATCTGAATAATTCTACAGCCGAAGACTTGGCAATGGACACTATACCGCCGACCGTTTATTTGTATATTCCACATGGCAATACTGGTTATGTCAATCCGTATTATGATTCATCTAAAACTGTGATAAGAAATCCTTTCATTTTCTGGTCGAGTACAGATATCTGGCTCAGAAACCAGAATGACGGCTTTAAAAGTCAGCAGTATGAAATGCCGAATATAACAGACGAACATGCGACCGTATATATATACACAAGGGTTAAGAACCGCGGGGTAAAAGTATATCCAGGCAAAGGTACGACACTACGCACATGGTGGGCAGAAAGCTCGGTAGTACTTGATGAATATGCGTGGAAAGGCTATAGGGAAGATTCCCTGATGGGTGGTGAAATCAACTATGCAACAATAAAGGATACAATTCAACCAGGAGGAACGTATATAAAGGAATTTAATTATACTTTCACTGAAGATCGTCTTGAAAAAGCAAAACGCAAAGGCTTCAACATGTGTCTGTTGTCTTTCCTCTCGAGTAAAGGCGGGAGTCCGGCTATGCCCGTTACAGACAGTGGAATTGCCAAGGCATGGGCAACAGACCGTATGGGGCAGAAAAACCAATTGAAGTTTAAGGGGTTCGGTGAATTATATGATCTTGTTTTGATGCCACCACTTCTATATCCCCATGAATTCTCCCTAGTCATGGCAACCGACAATGCATATACAAGTCAGTCCAAAGCCAATGTGGAAGTAAGCCTTTCTTTGCCGTCGGGAATATCAGACAATACGCTATTAAAGGGATTCCGGAAAGATAAACAAAAACTTCGCTATTTGACTGTCAATGATAGTATTGCTGTCATTCGTGGTATTCAGTGTAAGCCGACAGAAACTGCCCATCTCGGCATCACTGCAAATCTTGTTGCAGACAAGGATATTATTTCGCCGGAAATTCGCAATCTGGACATCTTTGTAGTAGATGAAGCTACTGGCGAGATAATGGGTGGCGAGAGCGTTGAGATTACGGTTTCACCTCGCCAGAAAATTGTCCCGGAAATAGACAAGACAGTTCTGTCTGATGGAAATGTTCGTCTTACGGCAGAAAATGTCAATGAGAAAGCTTCGTACGAATGGTACGACAGCGAAGGCAGGCTTGTTGGAACAGGAACAACCCTTGATGTCAGTTCTGTGGCATCTTCAAGTGAATACACACTGAAGGTAACGGCAGAGAAAGACAATGCCATAAATAGGACAACGGTAAATGTCGAGAAGACACCGTTCGTAAAGAATGCCACAGTTTCCCGCGATGTCATTGACGTAAAATTCTCTGTACCGGCATCTAATGGTATGAGCGCACGCATTTCATCCGTTGACGGCAATTCTCCGGTTGTAGATTATGCAATAAAAGAAGGTGCTACAGACATTTCCTTTAATGCTCCTGCCGCTTCTACCAAACTGTATCAGCTTTCCGTGCTTCTGAACGGGAAAATTATAGAAACATTAAAAATAAAATGCGAATAAGCTTGTGGAGAGTATTTTTTTTTGTAATTTTGTAATGAAGATACCTAAATTATTGTTATAATAAAAAATTGCGTTTATGAAAAAGATTTTATATAGTGTAGCATGTCTGCTGTCGGCATTTGTCGCTGCAGACGCACAGGTCGTAAAGACGGTTAATTTGGAAGTGGCAAAGCATCTTAAAGATGTAATTTCTTCAGACGAGGCATTAACGTATGATTCTATAGCGGTTTTGAGCGGAACTATAAATGACGACGACATACGTTTCCTTGCCAACTGTTGCGAAAACGGCAGGCTTTCAGGCATCGATCTCTCGTCGGTGGAAATATCAGGCCATAGAATTCCTTCCCGGGCATTCTGTCCTTCAAAGATAAACTCAGCTGGAACAAAAAACAGTTCAGATGGCTCTTTAAGCAAACTCCATTATTTGCGTCTGCCGTTGAATCTTCGTAAGATATGCGAATCCGCCTTCCTTTCCACTGGGCTTAGGCAGATAGAAATTCCGCGTACAGTGGATAAAATAGAGTCAAATGCCTTCGGAAAATGTAACGAACTTACAGAAGTTGCCGTGCGCATACCTGACGCCCGGTATGTTGATGCCCACTATGCTTTTGACAAGAATGTCAAGACAGCACAGCTTGTGGTGCCGACCGGCTCTGGCAACAGCTTCAAATACGCTCAAGGATGGGGCGATTTCGGTAAGATATCGGAACGTGAAGACCTGTACACAATCCGCCAAATAAACCTTGACGGCAGTGGGCTGGCTGCTCAACTTGGTTCTTCGCTTTTGACGACTGACTCACTGGTTGTCAGTGGAAATCTCGTGGCTGAGGATTTTGCCACAATGGTGAAGAGTACCGGTGACGGTAGACTGACAGGAATCGACTTGACAGCTTGTATTGTTGAGAACAATGCTATTCCAGACAAGGCTTTCTATGTACCTGTCGGATCGGATATAGAAGGGCTGAGAAAGCGAAAAAAACTGCTTTATGTCACACTTCCTAAAGGTATCAACTCAATCGGTGAAGGCGCTTTCAGTGGCAACGGAAAATTGCGTTGCATCAATATACCGTCGAGTGTTACCAATATTGGTGAAGATGCCTATTATGGTTGCACTTATGCTGCCGGTAGCGTTACTGTTCCTGAAGGCGTGTCGCGTCTTGCAGCATCAACATTCGAGAACTGTAGCTCCTTGACGGAAGTTAGACTACCATCAACTTTGTCAACCATGGATACCAGAAGCCTGAGACTACAGCCTAATTATTTGGCTGGCGGTTGGCATGTAAACTTCAAGATAAACCGTATGGCACCTCCGAAGTCGTTAAACGATGAATCGGATAACGCTTTCGGCTTCGACCCTATTGACCTTGGCGACAATCTCCGCTACTGTACATTGTATGTGCCGGTAGGTGCAAAACCGGCTTATGAGGCTGACGAGATGTGGAGTTGCTTTGGCAAAATCATAGAGACTCCCGACCTCACAGGCAGTACGAGCGGTATCGCTGCTCCGAATGTAGAGAAAACGGCTCATAAAGACGCTCGTATCTACACCCTCGACGGTAGATACGTCGGCACGGACATGACTCGTCTCGGCAAGGGAGTGTATGTGGTGAATGGGAAGAAGGTGGTGAGGTAAGATACATAACACCTAACACCCACCCTAACCCT
>DCBP01000016.1:28081-28339 GCA_002314055.1 Prevotella sp. UBA1104 | reverse complement strand
CAGATATTCACGTCCTTAGCAGTCAAGGGAAACTGCTCCGCCCCCGGAGGTGGAGGCGTGGGAGGGGAAGAATTCAGATATTCACGTCCTTAGCAGTCAAGGGTAACCGCTCCGCCCCCGGAGGTGGAGGCGTGGGAGGGGAAGAATTCAGATATTCAAGTCCTTAGCAGCCAAGGGTAACTGCTCCGCCCCCAGAGGGGGAGGCGTGGGAGGGGAAGAATTCAGATATTCAAGTTCTTAGCAGTCAAGGGAAACTGC
>DCBP01000016.1:359-28039 GCA_002314055.1 Prevotella sp. UBA1104 | reverse complement strand
AAGGGAAACTGCTCCGCCCCTGGAAGGGGAGGCGGGGGAGGGGAAGAAAAGAAAAAAACATTTAATTCACATCACAAACACATTCTTTTCTTATATTTATTTGTTTAATTTATATAAAATATATAATTTTGCGGTCAAATAACTATCATTGGTATATTGCACAAATGTTAATACGGATGTAACGCTATTGTAAAGCCATCAGTGTACCTTTGCGCAGTGGTTCTCCGGGCGAGGCGTTTCGCACAACGTCACCGGTATTAAAGCTAAATTTCTTTTATATAGGTAGCATCTTAGGTATTTGATTCTATTTATCGCATCATACTCGACTTTTTTAACATTACATACATATTAATTCTAAAAAATTTCTTTGTTTATGAAACATTATTTACGATTTATGATTACTCTCATACTCACTACGGTGTGGTGTATGGGGGGGTATGCACAGGAAACGGTGTCAAAATTATGGGATTTAACAAAATCAGATGACGCCTGGGTCGCAACTAACAATGCTACTTATTTTAGTCAGCCTTATGGCTTTAAAAAGGTTAACGGAACATTAACGAATAAATCTATTGCTGATTTTTCTAAGGAAGGTATTACACAAATAAAAGTTGGTTTTAAATGTCTTCAAAATGGTGGGACAAACTCAAAGATAACAATATATCTTGTAGATAGTAATGGTAATGTTTTGGGTGATGGACAGGAAGTAACTCCAATTAATAAAAGTAGTGCAAGTAATACAACATACCAGTATGCCACTTTTACTTCAAACCTTGTTGGTGCGAAGGGCTTTATGATGAAAGTTACAAAGCTTGATAAAAATATACTTGTAAATGGTGCAAGTTATGAGGTGACATACACTCCAGTATCTACAAAAACTCTCACTACCCTCGCCATCTCCGGCACCCCAACCAAGACAACCTACAATGTCGGAGACGAATTTGACCCGGCAGGACTAACCGTTACAGGTACTTACGACGACAGTTCAACAAAAACTATAACTGATGGCATAACATGGACAACTACTCCTGCAAAACTTTCTGCCGGCACAACATCTTGTTCTGTTACCGCAACTGTTGATGGCGTAACAAGTCCGGCTTATGAAGTAACAGGACTAAAAGTTACAAATAATATTTCTCTTTCTATCGACCCGGCAACATCAACAGTTGTCAAGGCACCTGTTAATGTGACTCTTACTGCAACCGAGGGTGCTGCTGTATATTATACAACTGATGGCAGCGAGCCGACAATAAGTTCAACGAAATATGATACTCCTTTCGAAGTAACAACGAGCGGAACTACTGTTAAGGCTATTGCCGTAGCCGATGGTGCAGAAAATGCTACTGCTGAGGCTACTTATACAATCAAGCCTGACCAGCCAGTGTTTAGTGATGCGTCTAAGACTTTTGGTGAAGCATTTAATGTTTCGCTCTCTCTTCCTGAATCAACCGATGAAAGTTCTACAATACATTATGCTATTGGTAAAACTGCAACAGCAGAAAGCGCAGAATATACAGAACCTGTAAATATTTCTGCTGAGAATGATGGCGACCAAGTCGTTCTTCATGCTGTAGTTGTAGACAAGTATGGCAATGTTGGAAAAGAAAAGTATTGCACTTATACTAAGAGTACTAATATTGTATTTGATTTTACGGCTAATCCTAATGTATGGGGAATTACTCCATCTGACAATAATACAGATAAAGAGGGTGCAAACGTTGTTTCTGAAAAAGAGTTGACAGTAGACAATGTTGTGATGACGGCTACAAATGGTTCAAATCCAACATGTATTTATGCTAATACACCAAGCTCTACACCTCAGTTACGTGTTTATAAAGGCTCTATTACATTTACTGCTCCAGAAGGCTACAATCTTTTGGAAATAAACTTTACAGGAGGTCGCCTTGATTCCTTTACGGCAAATGAACAAACTTACACGTCTTCAAGTTCGACTGCGCTTTGGACAGGTAATGCTCATGCTGTTACTTTCAGTGCTTCAAATACAGTTAAAGTAAATTCCGCAACCATTAAACTCGTTGCCGTAGAAACTCCAGAAGCAACTTCAGGCACTCTAACTTTCAAAGCACAAAATTCTGACGGCTATTATGCTACATTCAGCTCAGACAAGGATGTAGTATTTACAAAGAATGTAGTAGTTTATGGTGTTAGCGTTGACGAAAAACTTAACTTGAACGACTTTACAGTAGATATTTATAATGTAACAGATGCTACGGCAGGAGAAGATAAAGATGGCGCAGTAGAAGGTTATTATGTGCCAGCCAATACAGGCGTATTAGTATATAGCACTGATGCTACTGCTCCTTACTACTTCCCGAAGACCGCTGAAACTCCAACTCTCCCTGCCAACCAGCTGAAACCAGCTCCTGTAGATGGTGGAGTGTTTAAAGCAGAAGACGGATACAAATACTACAAGTTGGCTTACAACGACTATGAAGCAAAGACAGGCTTAGGTTTCTATTGGGGTGCAGACAATGGCGGTGCATTCAAGGTAAAGGCAGGAACAGCATATCTCGCAGTGCCAACATCAGATGCCAACGCTAAGTGCTTCACCTTTGATGGCGGAACGACAGGTATCAATGAAGTAACGACCAACGACAGTAAGGTTAAGAACATTTACAATCTGAACGGTCAGCGTGTAGAAAATATGTCGCATGCCGGACTGTATATCGTAAATGGCAAGAAAGTAGTAATCAGAAAATAAAAGGAAAGGAACTTAGAATGAAAAAGAAAATATATACAAGACCTTGCATTAAGGTAGCTACCGTAGATATGGAGTCATTGCTCGCCAGCATGAGTTCGAATGATAAGTTACCAGGTAAAGATTCCGACAATAACCAGTTCTCAAAGAATCACAAGCCCGGTACATCCCTTTGGGACGAAACCTGGGACGACGAAGAAGACGACGAAAACTAACTATAATTTTATTTAAACACTAAGAAAAGCGGTCGGCAGGGCACATAGTATAAAGTGCCATTGCCGACCGCTGTTTCTCTAAATAGATTTTATAATAAAATTAGAGTCCATTTTCTTTAAGCAAATTTTTCAACTCTTCTTTGCTAATGGATTCCATATCCGACTTGTCGTATATATACAGCAAGTTAACTTCCGTTTTATCAACAGATACTATAACATTGAAGGTAATAATCCTTGCTCCACCACTTTACCCTTTTCCTTTTGAGGAAACAGACATGCGGATCTTTCTCAAACCACCTCCAAGGTCGGTTCCTATAAATGGGTTTGATTCTATTTCCTTTCCCAATTCTTTCAGGTCGTTCAAAATGGAATGGTATTTTTTCTTAAGGCGCTTGAATCCCTTAGTAAAAGAAGGTTGAACGATGATTCAACTTTAATCATTTTCCATTTCTTTTATGAAGTCATCAAATCTGATCCCTTCTTTTGCTTTCATTTCTTTTAATCCAGTATAAATGCCGGTAAGCACTTCCTGTTCTTTTGTATGTGCCTTGGAATATGCTGTTGGTTCAATCAATTTGTCCGACAGCCATTTCCTGCTGCGCAGACTTAGATTCAGAGAATCGATATAATTCCAAAGACATTCCAATTGTGTTGTACTCATATTGCTATTTGTATTAATGATGAACAAAAATTTTTTCAAAGATAAAACTTAATTCTTAATATTGCAAGCGAATTCTGTTTTTTTGTGCTATACTTTTCCAGATAAATGTAAATAATATAGGGATGCCCCAAATTCTTAAGTCTATAAAAAAGATAATAATAAAAAAGCGGTCGGCAGGGCACACAGGATAAAGCTTCGTTATCGGTTGCCGTTACAAATACTGCGAAAAATTTGGCAGAACGAAAAATATTCATTACCTTTGCACCCGCAAAATGCGCTTGTGGCGAAATTGGTAGACGCGCCAGACTTAGGATCTGGTGTCTCGCGACGTGTAGGTTCGAGTCCTATCAGGCGCACCCTTGAAAGAGAAAATCCTAACTGCTTAATGATTTGCAGTTAGGATTTTTCAGTTTTTTAGAATCGATCTATTATTCAGTCGGGTTCAGGTCCTTTTTGTTCTTATCCATATTCCTGAGCTCAATCATCAGTCTGTCGCCCTCGCTCATCACCGAGGTGAAGTTCTTGTAGCGCATTGCTGCGGTGAAGGCACTGCGCGAGAGATTGTTCTCGTTGGTCTGAGAGGCGAGGAAACGCAGCGAGCAACCCTTGATGTTGGTAGTGGCAGAGAATTCCTCGTATTTGTCTGCCGGCTTGGTGTTGATGGCGAGATAGAACGTTCCGAGGTCTCCGAGCTGCACCTTCTTGCTCTGTGCCACGATTTCGAGCAGACAGTCGACGAACGACATCATTACTCCCGTTACCACGCCTCGCGGATATCCGATGTTGTGTTCCGTCATGTGGGTGATGAGCTGACTGAAGGTTACAGTCTCGGTGTGTTTTGCTCTGGCATACCACTTCTGGTAGTTGTCCGATCCCTCGTTTGTGTTCTGATAAACTTGATAATACAAAGTTCCGTTTTTTACTGCTGACATAATTTTTAGTGTTTTAAATGGTTATAAATTATTTGTTGATAAACTCTTGCGGTCCGTTTGCCGTTGCCTCTTTTTCCGTTGCGCGCCATTCGGAAAGGCATTGTTTCTGAACCACGATGCAAAGGTACAACATCCGGCAATGGCAATGGCTGATTGTTAGTGGTTATGAGTGATTAATGCTGATTAAAGGTTGTCTTTTTTGCTTTTAGAGTCCCCCTCAATCCCCAAAAGGGGGCAAGAAGCTGCTAATAAAAGAGGCATCTCAATCCCCAAAATATTGCACATGAGGAAAGATCCCCCTGGTGTTTCGCCCAAACGCTTCGGGTGTTTCGCCCAAACGCTTCGGGTGTTTGGCCCAAACGCTCTTGGTGCTTAGCCCAAACGCTTCGGGAGTTTGATATAAATAAAAAAGCCTTGTTTTTTCAAGCGTCGACTTTTCTTTTTCTTTTCTTCTCCTCTTCTCTGCCTCTTTCTTTCTTTTTCTTTCTCTTTTTCTTTATAAAGGGGTGCAGGGGGAAAAGTTTCTTTTCTCTTTCCGTTTCTTTCTTTTGAGTTTTTGGGGGATTTTTTTCGAGCTGTACGATAGGAAAAATCATAGTTCAGATTATCAATAAAATGATTTCCAATGTAGTGTAGGTGTGTTGTCTCACCGCACATACTATGATTTCCAACCATACAGGTTGGAGTTTTTTTTTACTGCTTAGAAACTTAAAAAATGCATAAATCTTTGTCAAATGGAAAATAAGTAGTATTTTAGCGGTTGAAAACAAAATAGTCAAAGCAAATGAGCGAGATGAAAGACAGATACGTAAGGTTCGACTGGGCGATAAAGCGCCTGTTGCGGCAGAAGGCAAACTTCGGTGTGCTTGAGGGATTCCTGACCGTATTCCTGGGTGAGGAAGTGAAGATTGTGGAGATACTC
Source organism: Prevotella sp. UBA1104 (assembly GCA_002314055.1). Taxonomy (GTDB): domain Bacteria; phylum Bacteroidota; class Bacteroidia; order Bacteroidales; family Bacteroidaceae; genus Prevotella. Next base: position 22,590 of record DCBP01000016.1, on the reverse strand, counting down.
GAGAGCGAGGGAAACCAGGAGGATGAATCCGACAAGTTCAACCGCGTAGACATAAAGGCGAAGAACAGTAAGGGAGAGATAATAATCGTGGAGGTGCAGAACACCAGCGAGGTATTCTATCTCGAACGAATCCTGTATGGAGTGGCAAAGGCGATAACCGAGCATATCAGTCTGGGCGACGACTACGGCGAGGTGAAGAAAGTCTATTCCATAAGCGTGTTGTATTTCGATCTCGGCAACGGAAGCGACTATCTGTATAAGGGCGAGAACCATTTTTATGGCATCCATACCAATGACGAACTGAAGATAACGGCAAAGCAGCGTGATGCCATCGTGCGCAAGGCGCCGGAGGATATCTTCCCCACGTACTACCTGATACGCGTGAACAATTTCGACGATGTTGCCGTGTCGCCGATGGCAGAATGGATGCGCTATCTGAAAGAGGGAGTAATCAGTGATGATGCCAAGGCACCAGGACTGCAGGAGGCAAGGGAGAAGCTGCTTTACTATCAGATGAGTCCTGCCGAACGGCATGCTTACGACGAACATCTCAATGCCGTCATGATACAGCATGACGTGCTTGGAAATGCGAGAGCCGAGGGCTTGGCAGAAGGCAGAGCGCAAGGCAGAGCAGAAGGCAGAGCGCAAGGCAGAGAAGAAGGTAGAGCAGAAGGCAAAGCAGAAGGCAAAGCAGAAGGCAAAGCAGAAGGACTTGCAAAGGGCAGAGACGAACGCTCGATGGAGATAGCACGCCAACTGAAGGCGATGGGACTCGATACGGAGCAGATAATAGCGGCAACGGGATTGGCTGCAGATATAGTAAACGACTTATAAGAAGACAAAATCATTTATGGGCGAAAGCGAAAACATACAGCAGGAGGAAAAAAAAGAGGGAATGGTGTTGCGCACGGAGGGACTCGTGAAGCAATACGGCAAGAGAACCGTGGTGAGCAACGTTTCGATAAACGTAAGACAGGGCGAGATTGTGGGATTGCTCGGACCGAACGGTGCCGGCAAGACAACGTCGTTTTATATGACTACGGGACTCGTGGTGCCGAATGCCGGACATATTTATCTCGACGACAAGGACATTACCGACTATCCGGTATACAAGCGCGCCAGGGCAGGAGTGGGCTATTTGCCTCAGGAGGCGAGCGTGTTCCGCAAACTGAGCGTAGAAGACAATATCATGGCTGTGCTCGAGATGACAAAACTCTCCCGTAAGGAGCAACTCGAGAAACTGGAAACCCTTATCGACGAGTTCGACCTCCATAAGGTGCGCAAGAACAAGGGCGACCGCCTTTCCGGAGGCGAGCGCCGCCGTACGGAGATAGCCCGCTGTCTTGCCATCGACCCAAAGTTCATCATGCTCGACGAGCCGTTTGCCGGCGTCGACCCGATTGCCGTGGAGGATATCCAGCATGTGGTTTGGCAGCTTAAATACAGGAATATCGGTATCCTTATCACCGACCACAACGTGCACGAGACGCTCAATATCACCGACCGCGCCTACCTGCTCTTCGAGGGACGAATACTCTTCCAGGGAAGTCCGGAGGAACTTGCCGCCAACGAGATCGTGAAGGAGAAATACCTCGGCGTAGACTTCGAACTGAAGAAGAAGAATTTCCAGGAAGTAGACGAGAGAAAGAGGAGTAGAAGAAGTTAAAAAAAACTAAACTTTAGGTCGTTACACCTTTTATAATTAATTTTGCAAGCCTAATGCGGCTATCGGCCATACTGCAGTGTAGTGGTGTGGGGGAAGACGCATGCCTTTACGCATAAAGCAAGAGGTGTATAGAGATAAACAGAAAACAATAATTTAAAATAAAGACAACAGAAAAAATGAAGATTTCTTTTGAGAATCCAGATAAGGTGAACGGCTTGTTGACCTTGACAGTGGAGACAGCAGATTTCCAGGACAGAGTAGAGAAAACTCTGAAGAACTACCGTAAAAGAGCAAACGTGCCGGGATTCCGTCCGGGTATGGTTCCTATGGGCATGATCAAGAAGCAGTTTGGCGAGGCTGTAAAGGCTGAGGAAATAAACAAACTGATCGGTGAGGAGATTTACAAGTATGTAAACGACAACAAGATAAAGATGCTCGGCGAGCCGATGGCAAACGAGGGACAGACCCCTGTAGACCTTTCAAAGGACGCACCATACGAGTTCAAGTTTGATATCGCTGTAGCTCCGGAGTTTGAGGTCTCACTCTCAGACAAGGACGAGCTTGACTATTATACAATAAAGGTAGACGACGAGTTGGTAAACCGTCAGATCGATATGTTCGCTTCGCGTGCCGGCCACTACGACAAGGTTGAGGAGTATCAGGCAAACGATATGCTGAAGGGTGACCTTCGCGAGCTCGACGAGAACGGCAACACCAAGGAAGGCGGTATTACCGTAGAGGGCGCAGTGCTGATGCCAGAGTATATCAAGGCAGACGACCAGAAGAAACTCTTTGAGGGAGCAAAACTTGGCGATATCATCACCTTCAACCCTAAGAAGGCATATCCGGAGAGCGACGTAGAGGTGTCTTCACTCCTGAAGATAACAAAGGAAGAGGCAGCTAATGTAACAGCAGACTTCAGCTTCCAGATAACAGAAATCTCACGCTTCGTGAAGGCAGAAGTAAACCAGGAGCTCTTCGACTCAGTTTACGGCAAGGACGAGGTGAAGGACGAGGAGTCATTCCGCAAGAAGATTGCAGAAGGTTTGTCGGCACAGCTCGTAAACGACGGCGACTACAAGTTCCTCGTAGACCTGCGCAAGTATCTTGAGGACAAGGTAGGCGCTCTGACATATCCGGACGCACTGCTGAAGAAGATAATGCTCAACAACAACAAGGACAAGGGCGAGAAGTTTGTTGACGACAACTACGAGCAGAGCATCAAAGAACTGACATGGCACCTGATTCGCGAGAAACTCGTTGAGGCTAACGGCATCAAGATTGACGACAACGACATCAAGGAGACAGCCAAAGAGGCAGCCCGCGCACAGTTCGCTCAGTATGGCATGACAAACATCCCGGAGGAGTATATCGACAACTACGCAGGCGAGATGCTGAAGAAGAAAGAGTATGTAGACTCACTCGTAGACCGCAGCATCGACCGCAAGCTCACAGCAGCGCTGAAGAATGTAGTGAAGCTGAACCAGAAAGAGGCTTCTCTCGACGAGTTCAACGAAATGATGAAGGGCGAGTAATAGATTTTTTTTTAAAATTCTCTATAATTTTTAGAGGTTATCCACTTTTTTTATTATCTTTGTATAACAAAAAGGGGATAACCTCTTTTTCTATTAAGAAATTGAATATTTATGATAAACGATTTTAGAAAATACGCAACAGGACATTTAGGAATGAGCGGCTTGATGGTAGACGATGTGATGAAGACACAGGCGCAGTATGTCAATCCGTATATCCTGGAAGAGAGAACGCTCAACGTAACACAGCTCGACGTGTTCTCGCGCTTGATGATGGACCGCATCATCTTCCTCGGAACAGAAGTTAACGACTATACGGCAAACGTGCTGCAGGCACAGATGCTGTATCTCGACTCGGTAGATTCGGGCAAGGATATCTCGATATACATCAACAGTCCGGGCGGAAGCGTAACTGCCGGACTCGGAATCTACGACACCATGCAGTTCATCTCAAGCGACGTGGCAACCATCTGTACCGGTATGGCAGCATCTATGGCAGCCGTGCTCCTCGTTTCGGGCACAGAGGGCAAGCGCTCCGCACTGCCACACAGCCGCGTGATGATTCATCAGCCGCTCGGAGGCGTTCAGGGACAGGCTTCGGATATCGAAATCGAGGCAAAGGAAATCCTGAAGATGAAAAAAGAATTGTATACAATCATTGCAGACCATTCACATACGCCATACGACAAGGTGTGGAACGACTCTGACCGCAACTACTGGATGACGGCAGAAGAGGCAAAGGAATACGGAATGATCGACAATGTGCTGAAAAAGAAATAAAAGATGCCAGGGAAGAAAAAAGTTTGCAGTTTTTGCGGTAGACCGGAAAGTGATGTACTGCTGATGATGTCGGGGCTCAACGGATGTATCTGTGATTCCTGTGTAGAGCAGGCATACTCTATTCTTCAAGCTTCCGGTGTGGTTAAGGATAAAAAAAAGGACAGCAGCTTTGAACTGAAGGAGATACCGAAACCACATGAGATAAAGGAATACCTCGACCAGTATGTAATTGGTCAGGACGAGGCGAAGCGCTATCTCGCAGTATCGGTATACAACCATTACAAGCGCTTGCAGCAGAAGACTACCGACGACGGTGTGGAAATAGAAAAGAGCAATATAATAATGGTGGGAAGCACCGGAACGGGAAAGACCCTGCTGGCGCGCACCATAGCGAAGTTGCTTGACGTTCCGTTCACTATTGTCGACGCCACGGTGTTCACCGAAGCTGGATATGTGGGCGAAGACGTGGAGAGTATCCTCAGCCGTCTGCTACAGGTTGCCGACTATAACGTTGAGGCTGCACAGCGCGGAATCGTGTTTATCGACGAGGTGGACAAAATCGCACGAAAGAGCGACAACCCGTCTATCACGAGAGACGTGAGCGGAGAGGGCGTACAGCAGAGCTTGCTGAAGCTACTCGAAGGCTCAATCGTGAACGTTCCGCCACAGGGCGGACGCAAGCATCCGGACCAGGAATACATCCATGTCGACACGAAGAATATCCTCTTCATCTGTGGCGGAGCCTTCGACGGCATAGAGCGAAAGATAGCACAGAGGCTCAATACCCATGTGGTGGGCTACAACTCGGTGCAGAACGTGAGACAGATAGACAAGAAGGACTTGATGAAGTATATCTTGCCGCAAGACCTGAAGTCGTTCGGACTCATTCCTGAGATAATCGGTCGTCTGCCGGTGCTCACTTATCTGAACCCGCTCGACAGGGAGGCACTCAGGTCGATACTCGTAGAACCGAAGAACTCTATCATAAAACAGTATGTGAAGCTCTTCGAAATGGACGGCATAAAACTGACGTTCGACGAGGATGCACTCGATTTCATTGTCGACAAGGCGATGGAATACAAACTCGGGGCACGCGGACTGCGTTCTATCGTGGAGAATGTGATGATGGATGCCATGTTCGACGTTCCTTCGCAGGATGTAAAGGAGTTTAAAGTAACATTAGACTATGCCAAGAAGCAGTTGGACAAGGCTCATCTCCAGAAGCTGGAGACGGCATGACGACATAGCTCAAGGTATAAATAAATTCACACAGAAAAATACAGGGTAGGGCAGGAGCCCGCCTCCTGCCCGTTGCCATAACACTATAATGGTAAGCTGCTTGTAATATTATGACGAACGATGTTAATCTTACGGAAAAACTGAAGCACTATTTCGGCTTCAGCAGTTTCAAGGGAGAGCAGGAAGAGATAATCCGCAATCTGCTCAACGGCAACGACACTTTCGTGCTGATGCCTACCGGTGGCGGAAAGTCGCTGTGCTACCAGCTGCCCTCGCTGATTATGGAGGGTACCGCTATCGTGGTGTCGCCGCTCATTGCACTGATGAAAAATCAGGTGGATGTAATCAACGGCATGAGTGAGCATACTGGAGTGGCGCATTATCTCAATTCGTCGCTCAACAAGGCAGCTATCGACCAGGTGAAGACTGATATCCGCTCGGGACTGACAAAACTGCTCTATGTGGCACCGGAATCGCTCACGAAGGAGGAGTATGTGGAATTCCTGAAAACAGTGAAAATCTCGTTCTATGCTATCGATGAGGCGCATTGTATATCGGAGTGGGGACACGACTTCCGACCGGAATACAGGCGCATCCGACCGATAATCTCACAAATCGGCAACGCTCCGGTAATCGCCCTCACGGCAACCGCCACCGACAAGGTGCGCACGGATATAATGAAGAGCTTGGGCATCACCGGGGCAAGGGAGTTCAAAAGCTCATTCAACAGGCCGAACCTGTATTATGAAGTACGCCAGAAGACAAAGGATATCGACAAGGATATCGTGAAGTTCATCCGCCAGAACAGTGGCAAGAGCGGCATCATATATTGTCTGTCGAGAAAAAAGGTGGAAGAACTCGCCGCCGTGTTACAGGCAAACAATATAAAGGCTGCCGCCTATCATGCCGGTTTCGACTCGGCAACACGATCAAAGACACAGGATGATTTCCTTATGGAGAAAATCGATGTCATCGTGGCGACTATCGCCTTTGGTATGGGTATCGACAAGCCAGATGTGAGGTTTGTTATACATTACGACATTCCGAAGAGCTTGGAAGGTTATTACCAGGAAACGGGACGCGCCGGACGCGACGGAGGAGAGGGCAAGTGTATTGCCTTCTATTCGCGAAAAGACCTGCGCAAACTGGAGAAATTCATGGAAGGAAAGCCTGTTGCCGAACAGGACATCGGTAGGCAACTGCTGCAGGAAACGGCAGCATACGCCGAATCATCGGTTTGCCGGCGCAAGATGTTGCTCCATTATTTCGGCGAAGAATATCCTAAGGACAACTGCGGAAACTGCGACAACTGTCTGCATCCGAAAGAGAAAATCGATGCCACGAAAGAACTCGGCATCGTGTTGAGAGCAATAAAGGCACTGAAGGAAGACTTCCGTCAGGAGTATGTGGTGGACTTCGTGAAAGGACGCGACACTGATGATATCCGTGAGCATAAGCACGACTTGCTTGCCGAATTCGGCGAGGGGGAGAAATGCGACATCAAGATATGGAACCCTGTTATCCGACAGGCTATTATCGCAGGATTTATAAAGAAGGATGTAGAGAACTACGGCGTTCTGAAACTGACGTCTGGAGCAAAGCAGTATTTGAAGAACCCGACAACGTTTATGGTCGTGAAGGATACTGAATTCAGTGAGGAAGAGGAAGAAGAGTCGTATGATAAGCCTACAAATGCTCTCGACCCACAGCTTTATGGCATGCTCGAAGACCTGAGGAAGGCTACAAGCAAGAAGCTCGGCATTCCGCCGTATGTTATCTTCCAGGACGTGTCGCTCGAACAGATGGCTACGGTTTATCCCGTAACGCTCGAAGAACTGATGAATATCCAGGGCGTTGGAGTAGGAAAGGCTCACCGATATGGTAAGGAGTTTGTCGCTCTTATCAAGCGCCACTGTGAGGAAAACGACATCGAACGGCCGGAAGATCTGAGAATTCGCACAGTGCCTAAGAAGTCGATGCTGAAGGTTAAGATTATCCAAAGCATTGACCGCAAGATGCCACTCGACGATATTGCTGAGGCGCAGAATATCGATTTCGAGGATCTGCTTACCGAGATTGAGGCTATAGTATATAGCGGCACGAAGCTTAATATCGATTATTTCCTTGAGGATGTGATGGATGATGACCATGTGGACGATATCTATGAGTATTTCAGAGAGAGCGATACGGATGACCTCGATACGGCTATGGATGAGCTCGGGGGAGACTATTCTGAAGACGAGGTGAGACTCGTGCGCATCAAGTTCTTCTCGGAAATGGCGAATTAGAATTAAGAGTTTAGAGTTTAGAGTTTAGAATTTAGAGTTGTTCTCGCTTCGCTGCAATTTGGAGTTGGCGAATTTAGAGTTGACGAATTTAGAGTTCTGGGTTCTGAACTGGAATTTAAGATATTTGGAAATTCATGATTCATGATTTCCCTTCGGAGGGGTCGTGAATTATGAATTTAGAATATATTGAAGGTGTTGAAGAGGGAAACAAGTAGGCTCCAACGACAACGGATGAAAGAGGAAACATAATTTTACTATATAAAACTACTAAAAAATAATAACTAAAATGAAAATGATTAAGGCAAAAACGCTTTTCGCTACGGCTATGATGCTGAGCGTATGCATGTTGCATGTTGATGCGCAGCAAGTGGACGGACGGGATTTCTCTATCGACGGCTTTGCTGCATGTACAGGAAAAACGGGTACTAACTATTATCGTGCCGAGGGTACTACCGGCGGTGCAGGGGGTAAGGTGGTTTACGCCAAGAATTTCTCGCAGCTTCAGGCTTACCTGCAGGCTAAAGACCCGTATATCGTTGTGGTTGACCATGATATTACGACTGGTATAAAATGTTATGTAGACGGTATAAATACCGGAAAGCTGTGTGATAAGCAGGACGGCAGCGAGGGTGTAGAGACGACATACGGCGAGCGAGTTCTCATCGCGCCTAACAAAACTCTTGTAGGTGTAGTGAATCCGGAAACGGGAAAGGCACCGCTCTTCTCGCACATCACTTTCGTTATGCAGTGTGTTGACAATATCATTATCCGCAACTGCCGTTTCACGATGAAGGGCGTACCGGTGTTGAAATCGGGAGAAAACAAGATCGTGGCATGGAGAGACGGAAAACAGATTGAAGTGGGCGACCCTGACTGTATCGGTATCCAGGCAGACAAGGTTAGCGCCAAGAGCGACTGGGGCGGACATATCTGGGTGGACCACTGCGAGTTCTTCAATGGCGACCAGGCAAACAAAGACCGCTACGACGGACTGCTCGACTGCAAGAACAACGTGCAGTGGATGACCTTCAGCTATAATCTCTTCCACGACCACGACAAGGCTTGTCTCTTCGGAAAGGGAAACAGCGATGTTTACGATGGATGCCGAACCATCTCTTATCACCACAACTATCTTAACAACATTCAAGGTTCACGACTGCCGCTGCAGCGCGGCGGACATCTCCATTATATGAACAATTACCAGAAAGGCTGTGAAGACGGATGGGACGTGCGCGAGAAGTCTGTGGGCTATCTCGATGCTTGCTATTTTGAGAATACAAAGTCTCCGGTACGCTCCGACCGCGGCGGAGCGCTCAACATAAACAAGGCTGATGGCTACGATGTAATATACAAGGGTTGTAATAATCTTATGACAGGATATACTAATATCGACGGAGCGAAAATCAGCAACACATATCCTGTAACGGCTACAGACTGGCTGCCAACCCAAACAGACCCCAACTATAAAATAAACAACCACGACAAGACTGAGGATGTTCCGCAGATACTTGAGAAATACGCCGGTGCCGGCAAAATTGAAATCTACACGGCTTATACTAATACTATTCCTTCAGAGAATATCAATGAATACGCAAATGCCGTGAAGAACTATTCTACGGCTCCTACCTACGACGAGAACGGAAACAAGGTTACAAACGTGTCTACGGCTATTAGTTCTACTGTAGCTGCCGATGCCGCAATAGTGGAGTATTACTCGCTCGACGGCATTAGACTGTCGGCACCTTCTCATGGCATGAACATTGTGAAGACTATTGATGTCAACGGAAAAGCATCTGTAAAAAAAGTAATGATTGGAGATTGATGCGAAACATCCGCCAACATGAATGATAATAAGCATGAATAATGATTCAGCTCCGGTTTTAACTTATTATATATAAGTATAAGCCGGAGTTTCTGCGTTAAATACATTTAACTCGAAAAAAATATCGGCGAAAGCGTTCTGTATATAATATTTTATGCGTAAATTTGCACGCAATAAATTTTTTAAATACAAATTATGTCATCATTTGTTGCAGATAGAATTGTAATGGACGGTCTCACTTTCGACGACGTCCTCCTTATCCCAGCTTATTCTGAAGTACTGCCACGAACAGTAGAGTTGAAAACCAAGTTCTCGCGTAACATTGAGTTGAACGTGCCGTTTGTTACGGCAGCAATGGATACCGTGACTGAGTCGGCAATGGCTATAGCCATCGCTCGCGAAGGAGGTATCGGTGTTATCCACAAGAACATGAGCATTGAGGAACAGGCAAGACAGGTTGCTATCGTTAAACGTGCCGAGAACGGTATGATTTACGATCCTGTAACTATCCGTCGTGGTTCTAAAGTGCATGAGGCTCTCGATATGATGGCTGAATACCATATTGGAGGAATCCCTGTTGTGGATGATGAGAACCATCTCGTAGGTATCGTTACTAATCGTGACTTGCGCTTTGAGCGTAATCTCGACAGAAACATCGACGAGGTGATGACTTCGGAGAATCTCGTTACAACTCATATCAAGACTGATCTTGCTGCTGCCGCACAGATTCTGCAAGAGAACAAGATTGAGAAACTCCCGGTGATTGATGCCGAGAACCATCTCGTTGGTCTTATTACTTATAAGGATATTACAAAGGCAAAAGACAAGCCAATGGCTTGCAAGGACGAAAAGGGACGCTTACGTGTTGCTGCCGGAGTAGGTGTTACGGTTGATACACTCGACCGTATGCAGGCTCTTGTGAATGCCGGTGCCGATGCTATCGTCATCGATACAGCTCACGGACATTCGAAATACGTAATCGAGAAGCTCGTTGAGGCAAAGAAGGCATTCCCTAATGTTGATATCGTTGTAGGTAACGTCGCTACAGGTGCTGCAGCAAAGATGCTCGTTGACAATGGTGCAGACGCCGTTAAGGTCGGTATCGGACCGGGTTCAATCTGTACTACACGTGTCGTTGCCGGCGTGGGTGTTCCACAGCTGAGTGCCGTATACGATGTGGCAAGCGCATTGGAGGGTACTGGAGTACCATTGATTGCTGATGGCGGACTGCGTTATTCTGGCGATGTTGTGAAAGCTCTCGCCGCAGGAGGTTACTCTGTAATGATTGGTTCACTTGTTGCCGGAACAGAGGAGAGTCCTGGCGATACTATCATCTTCAACGGACGTAAGTTCAAGAGCTATCGCGGAATGGGCTCGCTCGAGGCAATGGAGAACGGTTCGAAAGACCGCTATTTCCAGGCTGGTACAAAGGATGTCAAGAAACTCGTGCCGGAGGGTATTGCAGGACGTGTGCCTTACAAGGGAACTCTGCAGGAAGTCGTTTACCAGCTTGTTGGAGGACTCCGTTCTGGTATGGGATACTGTGGTGCACACAACATCATGGACTTGCATTCTGCCAAGTTCGTGCGCATAACAAATGCCGGTGTGCTCGAGAGTCATCCGCATGATATCTCTATCACAAGCGAGGCTCCGAACTATTCTCGTCCGGAATAAAAAGAAATAAAAAAAGATTAAAATAAAAGGTAATATCAGGGACCCACAATTCATATACTGCGTGTCCTTGATATTATTTTTCTCTAAGAACAACAAAAAGCTAAGAACATGAAATTCAAATCTCTATTTGTGGCTTTGCTCCTCGCTTTTGGAGCTACAGCCAATGCTCAGCAGAACGACCCGACGATAATGACTATCAACGGACAGCCAGTGTCTCGCTCCGAGTTTGAGTATTCTTATAACAAGAACAACTCGGAGGGCGTTATTGACAAGAAAACCGTTGATGAGTATGTTGATCTCTTCATAAATTACAAGTTGAAGGTTGCTGCCGCTTACGATGCACATATCGACACCTTGAGCTCGTTCAAAAAAGAATTCCTCTCTTACCGCGACCAGCAGATTCGTCCGTCGTTCGTGGCAGACAAGGATATTGAGGCTGAAGCTAAAAAGGTTTATGAGCAGACTAAGGAACGCATCGGAGACAAGGGCTTGATAAAGCCGGCACACATTCTGCTTTATCTCGCACAGGATGCAACAGACGCTCAGAAGAAGGAAGCAGAACTGAGAGCAGACTCTATATATAATGTTCTCAATGCCCAGCTCACTCCTGTCTATAAAAAGGTAAAGGGCAGAAAGGTGGCTATGCCTGTTGATACCGTTGCATTCCAGAAGACATTTGCCGAAATGGCAAAGAAATATTCCAAGGATCCAGGTTCGGCACGTAATGGAGGAGAACTGCCGTGGATGTCGCCGGGACAGACACTGCCTGAGTTTGAAAAAGCGGCTTATGCCCTGAAACCGGGACAGATGTCGAAACCTGTTCTCTCTCCTGTGGGATACCATATTATATATATGAAGGAACGCAAGCCAATCGATCCGTATGACAGTCTGCGCACTAACATCCGTCGCTTCCTCGAGATGCGTAATATCCGTGAGAAGGTTGCACGAGACAGTATTCAGCGTGTCGTTGATGCTTCTGCCGGTAAACTTAAGACCGAGGATGTGCTCAATGCACGTGCCGAGGAGATGTCGGCAAAGGATTCAGATTTGAAAAACCTTATCCGCGAATACCACGACGGACTGATGCTTTATGAAATAAGCAACCGCAATGTATGGGATAAGGCAGCAAAGGACGAGGCAGGACTTGCCGCTTTCTTCAAGAAAAACAAGAAGAAGTATGCATGGACGGAACCTCGATACAAGGGAATGGTATATCATGTGAAGAATTCAGCAGATGTCGATGCCGTAAAGAATTGTGTTAAGGGACTTGCCTTCGACAAGTGGGCAGACAAATTGCGTACAACGTTCAACAATGATTCTGTAATCCGTATCCGTGTAGAGAAGGGTATCTTTAAAAAGGGCGATAATGCCTTTATCGACAAGATGGTTTTTGAGAAAGATACTACTGTAACTCCTCTGAAAGATTATCCTATTGATGCCGTTTACGGAAGGATTCTGAAGAAAGGTCCTGAGGAGTACACCGACGTAAAGGGACTTGTTACTGCTGATTACCAAGATGTTCTTGAGAAACGATGGGTGGCTGAACTTCGCAAGAAGTATCCTGTCGTAGTAGATAAGAAGGTCCTTGAAACGGTAAATAAACATGGAAAAAAATAATTGGCTACGGAAAGCAAATTATTATCTAAAAGACAAAAATCCCCAAGTTAACATTAATTTGGGGATTTTTCTATATAAGAGATGCTGACTTGATGGCGTTTTCACAGAGATTAGTAAAAAAAACTTTGTGGTTCAATGAGAAGTACGTATCTTTGCATTATCTTTTCATAAGATAAGCTGCATCTCGGGATAAGAAATGAATAAATTCATTTCGTTCTCCTCTCGATTTGCATTATCTTTAAATAAGATAAGCTGCATCTTAGCATATATATTATAGAATAAATCAAAAGACAACGAGTTTAATGAGATACGGATTAAAGACAGCCTTCTGCACCTTGGCTCTTTCAGGGGCAATCATTGCTGCAAGTGGTGAAGCAAGCAGACTTGTAACTTTTGCAGGCAACGGCGATGAAACAACAACAACCGACTCTGTTAGCAAGAAAGCGGCAGAGGATGCACCTGCTAATGAAAATAGCGTAATCGACGAGGTAGTATGGGTTGTCGGCGACGAGGCAATACTGAAATCTGATGTTGAGGCAATGCGCCTGCAAGGAGAGATGGAGGGAATGAAATGGAATGGAGATCCCGACTGTATCATTCCGGAGCAACTTGCTGTGCAGAAGCTATTCCTGCATCAGGCGGCACTCGACAGTATAGAAGTTACCGAGGCAGAAGTCTCGAAGAGCGTTGACCAGCAGATAAACTACTGGATAAACAATGCCGGAAGCCGCGAGAAGCTCGAAGAGTGGAAGAAGATGAGCATTAAGCAGATGAAGGAAAGTCTGCACGACGATTTTCGCAATCATCAGCTCATTGAAAAGATGAAGGCACAGTTGGTAAAGGATATCAAGGTTTCGCCTGCCGATGTGCGCAAATACTTCGAGAAAATGCCGGAAGACAGTCTGCCGCTTATCCCGACAGAGGTGGAAGTGGAGATTATCACACAGGCACCTAAGATAAGTCAGGAAGAAATCAATAGGGTGAAAAATGATTTGAGAAGTTATACAGAGCGCGTAACAAACGGTGAAACTTCTTTTGCAGCCCTTGCACGCCTGTATTCCGAAGACCCAGGTTCCGCCCGTCAGGGAGGAGAACTCGACGAGTATATGGGAAGAGGAATGCTCGACCCGGCATTTGCTGCGGTAGCATTCAACCTTACCGATCCAAAGAAGATTTCGAAGATTGTAGAAACCGAATTCGGATACCATATCATACAGCTTATCGACAAGCGTGGCGACAAAATCAAGGTGCGCCATATCTTGCGTGTGCCGAAGGTAAGTCCTGAGGCAATTACGAATGCCGAGGCTCGTCTCGACTCCATCGGCAGCGATATACGTAACGGAAAGTTCTCATTCGAGGCTGCCGCCTCTTATCTCTCCGACGACAAGGATACGAAGAACAACAACGGACTCATGGCAAACCAGTCGGAAGAGGGCTTTACAAGCAAGTTCCGCATGCGTGATCTGCCGACCGAGATAGCTCGTGTTGTCGACACGCTGAAAGTGGGAGAGGTGTCAAAGTCATTCAGTATGGTAAACAAGAAAGGCAAGACAGTGTGTCTGATAGCAAAACTCGTGAACAGGGTTGATGCCCATCGTGCTACCATTACTCAGGATTTCCAGGCGATGAAAGACATTGTTGAAGCTCGACGTAAGTCTGATTTCCTGAAAGACTGGGTTCAAAAGAAGATAAAGACAACATATATACGTATCAACGACAAGTACAAGAATTGTAATTACGAATATCAGGGCTGGGTGAAATAGTCCGATGATTATAAAAAATAACAGAAGTCAGACAAGATGCTACGAGACAAAATAACCAACTATATCAGCGGGCATAGAACACACCTCTTTGTTGTTCTATGCCTGTTTGGCTTATGCCTGGCACATTCCAGCATAGCACCGAGAAAAAACAACCGGCGACGCCCGAAAACCGATGAGCGCGTATACCTTCAGCATGCCGATATGTTGCGCTTTGACGAATACGGCACGAATCCCGGTGCACAAATCCTAAACGGACATGTATCCTTCTTGCACAAGGGAGCAAGACTGACATGCGACAGTGCGTATTTCTATCAAGAGACGAACTCGTTCAAGGCATTCGGCCACGTAAAGATGCGGCAGGGCGACACCCTCTCGTTGGCAAGCGACTATGCCTGGTATGACGGCGACAACGAGATGGCAGAGGCGCGTCGCAATGTAGTGTTGAAACATAGGGGCACAACGCTGTATACCGACAGTTTGAACTTCGACCGCCTTTACAATGTGGCATATTTCTTTGAAGGCGGCAAGATGGTCGACAGGAAAAACGTGCTGGTCAGCGACTGGGGAGAGTATGACACGGAAACACGTAAAGCCGTGTTCAATTATAACGTGAAGCTCAAGAATCCCAAGTTTACACTTTCCACCGACACTCTGCATTACGACACCCGTACTTCGCTCGCAAACATCGTAGGTCCGTCGGTTATCAAGAGCAAGGAGAGCACAATCCATTCGTCCAACGGATATTACAACACCAATACCGGTAGGGCGCGTCTCTACGGGCGTTCTACAATGGAGAACAAGGGAAAGGAAATAACCGGCGACAGCCTGTTCTACGACGAGAAGCGCGGTATCAGTCAGGGCTACCATAACGTAATATACAAGGATACGAAAAAGAAAAACGAGCTCCATTGCAACTATCTATGGTACAACGAAAAGAACGGTTTTGCCCTTGCCACCGATAATCCCGTAATGATGGAATACTCAAAGCAAGACACCCTTTTCGTGCATTCCGACACGGTGAAGGTGATAACCTATCATCTCAATACCGATTCCGTTTATCGCGTGGCACATTGCTATAACAAGGTGAGAGCCTTTCGTAGAGATGTACAAGCCGTATGCGATTCATTAGTCTATAACACCAAAGACTCCTGTATGACCATGTATCGCGACCCTATAACATGGAGCGGGGAGAGACAGTTGCTCGGCGAGGTGATAGAGGTGTTCATGAAAGACTCAACCATAGACCGTGCGCATGTGATAAACCAGGCAATGTCGGCAGAACTCATGCCCGACAAAAAACACTACAACCAGCTTGCCTCGAAGGAGATGTTTGCCTATTTCACCGATGGCAATATCCACGAGACTGAAGCAGTGGGCAATGTGCGCTCCGTGTATTATCCCGTAGACGACAAGGATTCAACGCTCATGGGACTTGTATATATCGAGACCGATACGATGCGGATGTTTATGAAAGACCGCAAGCTACAGAAAATCTGGACATCGAAGACCGACGGAACATGGTATCCGATGACACAGATTCCGCCAGACAAATACATGCTCCCCGGCTTCACATGGTTTGACTATATTCGTCCGCTCAACAAAGACGATATCTATGAGTGGCGCCCTAAGCGCGGTGGAACGGAACTTAAGAACATCGAGCGTCATGCTGCTCCGCTGCAGCATATCGATGGTAATGAAATAAAAGAGAAATGAATTTTTTCAACATGCCAAAGCCGAGACGCTTTGAGCATAAATACATCTATGTAGACGAGCGTAAGGAACGCCTCCACAAGTCTTTCACTGCGGACATGAAGCATATCCACCGGAGGGAGAGACGCGGGCGAAGCGGGTGCCTGTCGCTGAATATCGGACTGTTTGCCATAATTCTCCTCGTCCTTCTTATAGTATGGCGAGTGTTGTTGCGAATGTAGCATGAGAATTTTTCATGCCATGACGTATGGCTTAATCCGATAAGAAAAATAAATATAGAAACAATAAAGAGCAAAATGAGCGATATAATACAACTGCTTCCTGATTCTGTGGCAAACCAGATTGCTGCCGGCGAGGTGATACAGCGCCCGGCATCAGTGATAAAGGAATTGGTGGAAAATGCCGTCGATGCCGGTGCAAAGCGTATTGACGTGCTTGTCGTTGATGCCGGAAAAACTTCCATACAGGTTATTGACGACGGAAAAGGCATGTCGGACACAGATGCCCGACTGGCTTTTGAGCGCCATGCCACATCGAAGATACGCAAGGCCGACGACCTCTTCTCGCTTCATACTATGGGATTCCGCGGTGAGGCACTCGCCTCTATAGCAGCCGTGGCCCAGGTGGAACTGAAATCGCGTCAAGCCGACGATGAAGTGGGTACGTCTTTGTCCATCTCCGGCTGCAAAGTATTAAGTCAGGAGCCGGCAGCCGTTCCCGTAGGCAGCAATTTCCTTATACAGAACCTCTTCTTCAACGTGCCGGCAAGGAGGAAGTTTCTGAAATCCAACACTACGGAACTTAACAACATTATGACAGCCTTTGAGCGCATCGTGCTTGTATATCCGCAGATACATTTCACGTTCAGCAGTAACGACACGGAGGTGCTTAACCTGCGTGCCTGTGGCGACAGCTTCCGTCAGCGTATCATCGATGTCTTCGGCAAGCGACTGAACCAGAACCTCCTGCCCGTGAATGTAGACACAACAGTATGTCGTATACATGGCTTCGTGGGCAAACCGGAGTCGGCGAAGAAGAAAAACGCCCATCAGTATTTCTTCGTCAACGGCAGGTATATGAAGCATCCTTATTTCAACAAGGCAGTGATGACCCCATTCGACCGTCTGATTCCAATGGGCGAACAAGTGCCGTATTTCATCTATTTTGATGTTCCGGCAGAGGATATCGACGTAAATATCCATCCTACGAAGACAGAGATAAAGTTTGAGAACGAACAGACGATATGGCAAATCCTCATGGCTGCCGTAAAGGAATCATTGGGCAAGTTCAATGATGTGCCGTCTATTGATTTCGATACGGAGGGGAAACCAGACATTCCTGTATTTCAGCAGACATCAGATTTCGGGGATTTCTCGGCTCCAAAGATAGACTTCAACCCTCAGTATAATCCCTTCAACAGTAATCCCCGTCAGCCTTCAGTTCCCGAGAATTGGGAGCAACTTTATGAAGGGGCGGAAAATGCTTCATCGCCCGACGAGGTTCAGCAGCTCGGACAGTTTGATGAGTCTACGCTCTTTTCTGCCGATGAGATGGGAGAAATGGAACAGGCCCCTTCGGAACCTGTGCAGTCGGCTCTCAACAGCGGTATAGCCGAAGACAAGTCGCCTGCCCATTATCAGTATAAGGGAAAATATATAATGACCGCCGTAAAGTCTGGACTGATGATAATCGACCAGCATAGGGCGCATATCCGGGTGCTCTACGATGAGTATCGCCGTCGCCTTGCCGATAAGTCTGCAGCAACTCAGAAGCTCATGTTCCCGGAGATGTTGCAGCTGTCGCCCTCGGATGCCGTTGTAATGCAGAAGATTTTACCGGAGCTGACAGCCCTTGGCTTCGACTTGAGCGACCTTGGCGGTGGCAGCTATGCCGTTGGTGGTATACCGACTGGACTTGAAGGACTTAATGCCGTTACCGTGGTAAACGATATCGTGTCGCTGGCTGCCGAGAATACCGTGTCGGTAGACGAGGACATAAACCATTCGGTAGCCCTCGGTTTGGCTCGTGATGCGGCAATACCATACGGACAGGTGCTTAGCAATAAGGAGATGGAAAATCTCGTCAATGAGCTCTTTGCCTCGTCTAATGTAAACTATGCGCCCGATGGCAAGACCATTATTGCCATACTTTCGCAAAATGAAATAGACCATTTGTTTTAAAAGCATAAAAAATCCCGCAGCAATTGATTATACAATGCTGCGGGACTTTTATATTATATAAACGTGTTACTTATGGCGTTTGTATTCTATAGTTTCCCGATACAAACTTCTTCTGCCTATTTAATTACAACCTTCTGCGATTTCCTCAGTCCGTTCATTCCTTTCATGCTTACGACGTAGATACCGGGCTCGGTCAGAGTAGCAGTGTCGTTGTTTGTCTTGGCAACCAGTCTGCCAGTCAGATCATAAATCTCCGCATTCTTCGTTCCGGTAAACAAGATAGAATTTCCTACAGTCTTGAAACTCATGCTGCCCTTTTCGTCGGCAACGGCATTGTCGATGGCAGTAGAAGAGTTAAGATTTATAACGAAAGACTTTGTAGTCTGGTTTTCGTCAGTATAGTAGTCAGTGTAGTATGAAACGAACACCATGCCGTCAGGACTTGCCGTAACAGTTCCGCTCACGATACTGTCGTTCTTTGTTCCTATAACCGTCTCGCCGTCGTCGCCATATATCGTTACCTTATAAGTATTGTTATCAGCAAGCCATTTAGCAGCAGCTTCATTTCTGGTAGCGAGATAATCATGGAATGTCATAGGTTTTTCGCCTTTCTTTATTACATACGTGCTGCGAGTCAGTTCGTCAACAGGCGATGCTCCTATGATTGTTCCGTCGTTAAGAACAGAGGTAACGGTCATTGAGTATGAGTTGTCGGCAGCAGCAACAAACTTAGGCTTCTCCTCCGTCAAGTCAAAATATCCAGGTGTTGATATTCCGTTATGCAGGAGTGTCGTTGCGAGATAGCGTCCGTTGGCCGACAGGAACATATTGTTCTTGCGGAAATAGTTGCCCGTAACGATCTTCTGCAGAGCATTACTATATTTCTGCCATGCCTGGATATAGGCGTTGTGGTCGGCAACATACTTCTGTATGTCTGCCACGTAGGCCGCTTTCTTATCAGCGTCGCTCATGTAGTCAGTAGGGTTCGGTGCTGTAGGTTCCTTCGAGATGATACCGTTCTGATACATCTCGAGCAGTTCCTCATATTCCATGTATGCCTCATCATAGTTCTTCTTGTCGTCTTCCGTCATGTAGTCATACTTGTTAGGCTCCGTTGGCTCCACAGGCACTTCAGGCAGTGTAGACAACTTGCTCTCGTCGTATATGTTTTCTACACCGAGTAGAGTCGGTATCCAGTCTCCGCCTGCAGGTTTATTATACATATATGGGAATGTATAGAAACCGCTACCGCTCGTTAGCGTTCCAACGATAGTATTCCCATCGTCTGAAATCTGCTGCGGCACGATGCTTTGTGGCGTCTCGCCAGCGAAATCCCTTTTCGGGTAAGGCAATATGGAGCTAACATATTTCCCCTCGCTGTTCTTTTCCCATATTGTTGGAATAGCCATCATGCCGTTAGACGATGATGAGGCTCCGTCTGGTCCGAGTGCTCCCACAAGGAATTTCTCGTCTGGCGTAACAGCCATCACGCTGTTGTAGCCTGTTCCCACACCCGTCGGTTCGTCGTCAAGTTCCTTTATAGTTCCGTTGTCCCAAACCAAAATCCTGTCAGACGTAAATCCGAACACCTTTCCGTTGTTAGTAACGCTGTTTCCCAGTCCCGGCGAATAAAGCATAATGCCATTAGGGTCAGCCACTTCGTATTTCTCTCCAGTCTTGGCGTTCAGAATACTCATAGTGCCCTGAAGGTTCTCGATAAGCCAGTTTCCGTCTGGCGAAGCTTTATGGAAAGCCACGCCCGTATACATCTTCATTGACTGTGCATTGGCGGCAGATACAGATATCATTGCCGCTCCGATAAATGCTAATGTCTTGTTCATCATTGTCTTATATGTTTTATCTTGATTTTCTTTTGTTTACTTTCATGGAATTATCATTCCATAACAACTTTTCTGCTTTGTATGCCGTTAGCCGTAGTAATCTGTTCGATATAAACAGCTTTCGACTGTAGGTCGGCTTCTCTTACCGGCATTCCCTGCAGAGTGAAATATCTGTGTGAAGCCTTATTGATGCTGGTTGTCGCTCCGTTGATGGCAGTAAGGGTAGACAAGTTGACGCTGTTTGTGTTCAGCACTTCAGCATTCAGAGCACTACCTGTGTAAGGACGGTTTACGAAAGCAATAATCTTCATGTCTTCAGGCTTCCAGTTCTCCGGCAGTGTCTTTGTGAAGGTGGCAGTGTATGAATTGCCGTTCCATACCAGTTCGTCGCCGAAAGCCTCAGTCAGAGCCTCTCGCAATACGTGGTTATGATAGAAGTCGTTGGCGCCGCCACCGGTTTGTACCGTATTAGCCTTCACGTTGTCTTCGGTAAGATACACGGTGAGGTTTGTCTTGTCGTAGAGAATACTGTATAGGTCGTCGTTTTTCTCACCGCTCACGGTAGCCTTCAGCTCGCGAGTCTGCTCGTTGTATTCAGCATTGATGTTTACAGAAACGAAGCTTGGCTGCAGGTTTGCCTGGGCGTATGCGATACTCATAAATTGAGCTCCAATGCTTTCGTTACTGTAGCCGATGCCAAATGTAGGTGCTCCGTTTTCAGATATAGCGAGTTGAGTCCTGTCGAGCATAGCCAGCGGCGCCGACGTTACGCCCAGGTTCATAATGTCTCTTGAAGCATCCACGGTAAGTTCGTCTTCGCCATAGCCCACATGATGAGCCACCCATACAACGTTGTCCTTGTTGCCGAAATTCTTGTTGAGCGTGCGGTTGCCAGCCGGACAGTTTGTGCAGTTTATTGTAGTGAACTGTTCCAGCAGTATTTTGCGTGGATATGAAGTAGTATATGCGTAGAGTTCAGTTTCAAGACTGTTGTTGTCGGCACTGCCGTTCGGGTCGTCAATCCATACCTTCATCGTGTTTTTGCCTTCCGGCAGGTTGCTCACTTCGCCACTGAAATTCACGGTGATATTCGAACCGGCTTTAATCTCATTCTCCTCAGTATACGTCTGTTCCGGCATGTTTCCGATTTGGAAATGCAGGGTAGGAACCTTTACCGTCTCGCTGCCGTAGTTTCCGATAGTAGCCATGAAGTTTCTCTTCTCGCCGTTCTTTGCGAATTTGCTGTCAGCCTGTATGCTTTCCAGTCCGAGATCGGCAGTTGCCGTTTCCCCTTCAGTTTCCACGACAGCCTGTATCAGCAGCGAACCGGCATTTTCCGTTGAGAAGTCTTCCCATTGGTTGTCGATAGCCACGAAAGCTCCGTTGGAGTTTGTCGTGCCGTTAAGTATTATATGGTTACCCTGTGGCATGGTGCCGTTAAAACCGATGTATATCTCGTCGCCGGTAATGGTATAAGGAGAATCCAGCGTAACCTCGTTCCATCCGTCGGCGGTGGTGCCCAGTCGTTTGATGGCAACAGCCGGTAGGCTGAGCGACGGGCGTATCCACAGGTAAGTCTTGGTCATTCCCGCCTCTGTTCCGATACGCAGTTTTGTGATTTTTGCTCCCTTATAGGCAGAGAGCTGTGCCGATGTGAAACGTATTGCCCCTTGTATGGGAGCATCAAATTGAATATCGTTTCTGTAATCGGTGTCCTTGATTTCGTTGTTGCAGTAGCCCAATATTACGGTTGCTGCTTGTGTACCAGATGTTATAAGTAGCATCAATGCCGTTATAACACAATAAATACGCTTTCCAAACACTTTTTTCATTTCTACATTTTTGTTATATTATACACTTTTCAATTATTATCCTGTAAATGTTGTCTTTTCTTTATTTCTGTTGAACTCTAATATGCAAAGTTACGGAAAAATATTTAACATTGCCATTAATCATTGCTAAATAGAGAATTTTTAACATAAAGTGTTACTATTGCGTTTATTTATAACATATTTTCTTGTTTTGCTTTTATGTTGTAATGTATTAATCTTATTGAAGGGCTTTTTGGTAAATGGGATGTCGAATGTAAAGTAATATAGTAAGTAACAAGTCAAAATTA
>DCBP01000016.1:0-158 GCA_002314055.1 Prevotella sp. UBA1104 | reverse complement strand
TTGTGAATAGCTACTTATTAATCAACTGTCTGATAAATGACGAAAATACATCAGTAGCGTTTGGGCTAAACAGTGGTAGCGTTTGGGCCAAACATCAGGAGCGTTTGGACCAAACACCGGTAGCGTTTGGGGCAAACTGATGTTTACTGGATTTACTT
>DCBP01000061.1 GCA_002314055.1 Prevotella sp. UBA1104 | reverse complement strand
ATAGCTGCAATGTGGGTTAAGACTGCAGAGGAGACCTACGGACATATTCTCGACTTTATCCACAACAACGATATGGACGACGAGCTGGTAAATCTCTACGAGGCTTACAAGGAGCTGTATCAGCAAATGGGCGACAAGGAGAAGGTCCGTCAATATGACTATCTGTATCTGAAGGAGAAAGACAACCTGTTCCACCGCAGCAACGTGGAGAAGATGGAACGCTCCCACTTCGTGAGCGAGATAAACAGCGTTAACGAACAGATGGAACAGCTGAACGTAAAACGACGCAATCTGTGGATAACACTTGTCGTCGTCATCCTGTTCTGTATCGTCATCGCTGTGGCTTTGGCCGCGATAATCAGAGGTTTCTTCCGTCAAAAAGCCTACATAAAGATTCTGTACGAAAAGAATCTGGCTCTCGCCAAGGCTGAAAAACCAAAGGAGAAAAAGGTGTCAACCCTCGACGAGGACCGCATAAGCGAGCTTTGCGACAAGATTGACAAGGCGCTGCTCGACAACTCGCTCATCTGTTCGCCCGATTTCTCGCTGCAGCAGCTTGCCGAAAGCATCGGCTCTAACTACAAGTATGTATCGCAGGTCATCAATGACAGATACCATAAGAACTTCCGTCTGCTCGTAAACGAGGCAAGGGTGAATGAGGCTTGCCGTAGACTTGGCGACCCGGAGCACTACGGCAACCTCACGATAGAGGCAATATCAACAGGACTCGGCTTCAAGTCAAGGTCGAATTTCGCCGTTACGTTCAAGAAAATAACCGGCATTTCGCCGTCCGACTTCCAGAAGATGGCAAAGGAGTAACGCTTTCATAACGTAACAGATAAGGCATAAAAACTTGCAAAAAACATTCAGAATGCAAGTTTTTATGCCTTATTTTGTTCTTATTCATGTTTTAGAACGACCATAAGTCTTTTTGCTATCTCGTTTTTCTTTCATTTTAATATCTTTGCCACATTCAAAGCACAAACAAAGATATTAACTAACACCATTGTATTATGAAAAATGGATTACATCTTTTATGGGCATCGTTGCTGATAGGTACGATGACCGTTTCGGCAAACCCGATTGACGTGGCACAGGCTCAAGGCATAGCCAAGAAGTTCTGCTCTGAGGCTGTAGTGAAAAACAAAATGCGCAAGGCACCGGCAAATGCCAAGATGAAACTTGTATACAAGTCGCACGGCAAGAAAGCCAGTACAAACCTTCTCTATGCCTTCAACCGCGGCGAGGCAAACGGTTTCGTTGTCGTTGCCGGAGACGACTGCGCGCCACAGATATTGGGATATACCGATACCGGATCCTTCGATATTAATAATATGCCGGAAAATATGCGATGGTGGATTCAGCAATATGAACAGCAGATGCGCTATCTGCAAGATAACCCTAATGCAAGGCTCTCTGCTCCCCAAAAAGCTGTGAATGCCGTGGCACCATTGCTCGGAGAAATAAAGTGGAACCAGGAGGCTCCATACAATGCCAACTGCCCGTATATCTCTTATTACGATGAGGACAACGAGGAAACTGTGAGCGGAACTGCTCCAACAGGTTGCGTGGCAACAGCCCTCGCCCAGGTGATGCGCTATCACAAATGGCCTAACGAGAGCAAGGGCAACATAACATACAAGACAAACACTACCGAGACGGAAGTTACCGCCGACCTAAATACTACATACAACTGGGACCTGATGCTGCCAACATACAGCGGAGTTTCTGCCACCGACGAGCAAAAAGCCGAAGTGGCAAAGCTGATGTTCAATATAGGAGCTGCCCTTGAGAGCGACTACACGCCATCGGGAACGGGAGCGACAGACGTTTCTGTCGTGCCTGCCCTGATAAGATACTTCAACTATGATACAGGGGCTCGCTACGTGCAGCGCGACTATACTCCCGTTGCCGACTACGAGCAGGGACTCATCAGCGAGATTGAAGCAGGAAGACCTGTGCCCTACGGTGGTGTAACAAAGAAAAACGAAGGACACTTCTTCGTGCTCGACGGAATAAACGAAGACGGACTGTATCATGTGAACTGGGGATGGGGCGGACTCTCCGACGGATATTTCCTCATATCATCCCTCGACCCAGATGCACAAGGAATTGGCGGCTCTACATCCACCTACACTTCTTTCAAGTATCACCAGCTCTATATCTCTGGAATTCAGAAGCCACAGGATGGTTCGAAAAAAGGATGGAACTTTATAGCTGACAATATCTCGAAACTTTCCGACACATACGCCAAAGGCGATAAAATAAGTGCAAATGTAACCGAGGGATACAACGCATCGTCTACCGACGACACATTGAAATGTAAGTTCTATTGGGATCTCTACGACAGCGAGGGAAAGATTGTATCAAAGAATTTCATAAAGAACGATACACTGGCACTCAATTACGGATTCGACAAGCTGAAAACATCGTTTGTCGTTCCTGCAGACATCGCCGACGGCAACTACAAGATGCGTCTTGACTTCACCGAGGCAAGCGACGACTATACCACTGTATACCACGTGGCAATGAAAAATGGAGCTTATCAGTATTATAACGTGAAGGTAGAAGGCAACGACGTTACGGTGTCAACTTTCGGCGGACTTAAACTGTCGATAGAGAGTGTGGAACCGGCAAAGATAAAGGCTGGCGAGACATGTGATATGAAGGTAACATTCAAGAACGAAGGTGGCGACTATGTGGGCGACTTCAACTTCTTCATGTACGTGAACGGAAAGAAGAACGTTTATCCTAATTATACAAGTCCGCAGAAAATCGTTAGCATTCCTGGCAACAGTACGGTTACCCTGACATTCAATGAGAAAATACCTTCAGAACTCGTAAGCGATGACGACTACGTGCTCCAGTTCTACTACTACACCATAGACGAAGACGGATATACCGACCGATACAAGGCTGGCAATACGAAAATAGCAGTAGACGGAGCTGCTAAACCGGCAGCACTGTATATTATAGACAATCTTGAAGTACTCAACAGTACTGACGGCACGGTGCCATCCAACGACATTCAGCTTGGCGTAGGACTTGAGAATGAAGGTGCCGAATACAATGCTCCAATAAAAGTGTGTGCAAGTTCTGATGATGACTGGTCGTTTGAAGACTCATTCTTGAGCGAACCAGTGGTAATCCCTGGTGAAACAAAGAATAAGTATGTAGTGCTCAAGGGTGAACTTACCAAGGTTGAAGAAGGCAAGACCTATGAACTGTATCTTAAGGACAGCAGTGACGAATATATCAGTCCGACCGACAAGAACAGTGTTTATGTTAAAATCTCTGCCCCTACTACTTCTGTAAAAATGACTGTTGTAGGAAAAGGAATAATTTTCAGCAACAACACTGTCAGTGCAGCCAGTGCCTCACAGATTTCGCTCTTCGACATAAACGGTTCGCTCATCAATAGCGTTGACGGTAGCAAGCTTTCGATGGAAAACATCAGCAAGGGATGTTATCTCGTAAGAGTAAACGGAGAGAACGGCACAGAAGTGAAAAAGATTATTGTGAAATAATATACTGCTTATAAAGTAATTTAAGTTTTTCTCTTTAAAAAAAACGATTAAGCGAGTGCAATGAAAACTTGTTTTCAAATTGTCGAGCGAAAGTTTTTATGTAAAAATGATGACTGGAGGAGACTGGAATGATTTGTTCCTATAACGATATGCTGTTAATAAAGATACCAGTCTCCTCCTTTTCTTGCTCTAAAAGAGTTTATGAAAAGCGTAACACATCAAAACATTTTACTATGATAAATAAAAGCATAAAGAAATTATGGCTATGTCTGGCGTGCATGCTCTCGGTAGCGTATGTATCAGCACAAAAGGCAAGTCTCACACCGCCGCTTATGGCTTCCCATTACGGTGTGGCAATCCAGGGAGCGTGTATATATTCCGAGCCCTGGAACAATCTGCCCGAGGGCGAACTAACCCCGATGGGCATCTATCAGATGAATCAGACTGACGGATATGAAATAAAACCATTTCTTATCAACAGCGCTGTCTACTCAAATGGAGGCGGTGCGTTCATCGGCGACACATTCTGGTTTGTATGGAAACAGCGCGACCCTACAGGACAGATTACACTGTGTCAAAGGGAGAAATTTGACCTGACAACAGGCAAGCGCGAAAACATGGGAATCTGTACCAACGACCTCATGGCTACGTCTGCCGGAACTGCCGTAGACCCTACCACAGGCGATGTCTATGGTATATTTTGGGACTCAGAGAATATGTCGAACCGTGAACTTGGCATCATCGACTATCCCAACGGCACACGCACGACGATAGCAACCATCAGCCAAACGCTCTATGCTCTCTGTTGCGACAAGACGGGACAGCTGTATGCCGTTACGCAGTCGGGAAAACTCGTAAAGGTAGACAAGACCGACGGTATGCTCACCGAGGTGGGCAATACGGGCATAAAGCCGAGCATGATGCAGGCTGCCGCCATCGATACATATACTGACAAGATGTATTGGACGGCTCTCTACAAGAATTCAAAAGGCAAGGACGAAGCAGGTTTGTATGAGGTAGATCTCGCCACGGCACAGGCTACGAAACTTGCCTCCTATCCAAACCTCGATGAGTTTTCAGCCTTGCGCATACTTGCACCAAAAGCAAAGGATGACGCTCCGGCTCCGGCAACCGATCTAACTGCAGCCTTTAACAAGGCGGAGACAGGCGGAACATTCTCGTTCAAACTCCCTACGGAATCATTCGCCGGAACGGCAATCACAGGCGAGCTGACTTATACGATGAGTATCGACGGCGAAAGCAAAACCACGGGAAAGGGTGAAGCCGGCAAGGAGGTGTCGGTTGATGTATCTACATCCACTGGTTTGCATAGCTTTTCTGTTGTTGTAAGAAATAGCGTGGGCGACAGTCCTGTTGCCTCTATAAGTAAATAGCAAGATTGAGGTGAAGGTGAAGAATGGCGACGTGATAAAGAACTTTGAGGCGCCTGACCCAGGCGAACTCCTTTCATGCAACGACGAGAATGCCGCCAAGGGCATTAACAACTATATAATAACGGCATACAACGAGAGCGGTGCCGGTAAGCGTGCCGAGGTCTCTGCTTTCGTGGGCAACGACACCCCGTCGGCCCCGCTGAACATCACGGCGAGCGGAAACGAGGACGGAACACTGAAACTCTCGTGGACCGCTCCGGAGAAGGGCAAGAACGGCGGATATATCAACAAGGCGCAGCTTTCTTATTCAGCCTATACAGTAGATGATGATGGTTATGCCAACCTGTATGAGGAGAACATCAAGGGCAACAGCGTCAGTCTTGCCGGACTCGACAATACTGGTGAGCAGCGCTTGGAAATCTTTGGCGTGCAGGCTGTGAGCAAGCAGGGCGAAAGCGATATCATGCCATCGAACTCTGTAATCATGGGCGATGCCTACACTCTGCCGTTTGCCGACTCCTTTGCTGGAGGCAAGCTCGCCTATGGCATGTGGTATAGCGAGAAGACAGGAGCAAACGGCTTTGCTCTGAGCGACAAGACTTCAGCCGACAACGACGGTGGTTGTGTATCATTCCAGGCTGCCGAGGCAAAGGCTATCGCCTCGTTCTGTTCCGGAAAGATTGCGCTGAACGGATGCGACAGTCCGGTGCTCACATTCGACTATTATGTTCAGCCTGGTTCAGAGGATATTCTGCTTGCAGAAATAAACCGTGCATACATTGACACTACAGCGGTTATGACCATTGACTTCAGCAAGGAAACGGGAGCTGCCGGATGGCGTCACGCCGTGGTAAGCTTGCAGCAGTTCAAGCAAGCTCCTTATATCCAGCTTGCCTTCCTCTCGCAGATAGCCAAAGCTGGCAATGCCGTGACGATCGACAATATCAAGATTGAGAACAATCCGGAACTGTCTGTCAATGGCATCATGGCTGATACGGCAAACGACAAGAAGGTTTACGACCTTGCCGGAAGACTGCAGAAATCTGAAAGTCTGCATAAAGGTATATACATAAAAGGAGGTAAGAAGATTGTGGTGAAGTAATTGCTTCACAATAAGAATGTGTTATGTAAGGGAGATATTCTCCATAGCATAATTAGCAGAATGAGAAAGGCGGCAAGAAGCAATATCCTTGTCGCCTTTCTTCTGTTTCCTATAGTCTGTCTATTCCTTTTTCCTCGACAGTATAGTCTGGAGAACCACAGACATGATAATCATGAACACGCCTATCCAGAATGAGAAATTCAGCTCCTGTCCCTCATTGAAAATCATCATTGCAAGAGCGATGCTGTAGATAGGTTCAAGGTTATAGCTCAGGTTTACGGTAAAGGCAGATATAGTGCGCAGCGCCTGTAGCTGAGTGAGAAACGGTCCGATGGTGAATACCGAAGCAAGAATGGGAATATATGCCCAGTCCCATGCCGCAGGCAGAAGTGCTGCCGACGGGAACATAAGTGAATAGAAGGGCAGAATGAGAGTGAGGAACCCCCACCCCACCAGGAGCTCATACAGTAGCATGGTACTGCTCGAATGTCCTGTGTTGTGCTGCACACGCTTGCTGGTAACGGCAAATAGCGTGTAGAACAGCGACGAGAACGTGCCGATGATGATACCCGTGCGATGACGGGTGTCGAGACCGAAGATGAGCAGGATGCCGACAAGCGTAATCATGCTGAGTAGCAGTTCGCGCATCGACAGGCGCCGATGCCCGGTGAGCGGTTCGATGATAGCCGTAAAGAATCCGTTAAGAGCTATACACACCACGGCGATGCTCACGTTAGAAGCTTTGATGCTGGCATAAAAAAGGGTCCAGTGTATAGCCAGCAACACTCCGCAGCCGCCTATCCTAAAAAGATGCTGCCTGTTCGGGATGCTCAGCCGGTGGCTCATTCTGAGCACAAGGGC
This sequence comes from Prevotella sp. UBA1104, assembly GCA_002314055.1. Taxonomy (GTDB): domain Bacteria; phylum Bacteroidota; class Bacteroidia; order Bacteroidales; family Bacteroidaceae; genus Prevotella. The sequence goes on along the minus strand of DCBP01000061.1, from coordinate 28,344 downwards.
GAGCACGGCAGCTGCAATAATCATTCTATACCATACGAGCGGTAGTTCAGCAAGAGATATAAGTCGGCCGAAAATGCCCGTAGCTCCGGCAAGAAGGATACCTGTATGCAGGCGCAGATAATCATTCGTATTGTTGTCTCGCATTTGTCTGTATATTTTACGTGTCATAATTTTACGTGTGCAAAATTACAAAAACAATATCCAACTGCAGTCGTTATCCCGCAAATAAATGTATACGAATTATATTTTTCCTTGACAACAAGTCAATCTTGTTTTTCTTTCCTTTTATTTGCACATCCCGATAATTCTTCATAACTTAGCGGCGCAAGATTAAAAAGAGCAAGATTATGGCAGAAATAGTGAACCGTTATCCTGTGGGGATACAGACATTCGAGAACATCCGTGAAGGTAATTATCTCTATATAGACAAGACAAAATATATAGTTGACTTTCGCAACAAAGGAATGAAATATGTTTTTCTGAGTCGTCCCCGCCGGTTCGGCAAGTCTCTGTTTGCCTCTACCCTGCAAGCCTACTTCGATGGGCGCAAGGAACTGTTCACCGGTCTTGCCATAGCCGACTACGAGAAAGAATGGGTGAAACACCCCGTGCTCCACTTCGACATGAGCGGAGCGAAGCATTTCGATGCCGAGAGTCTGAAAGGATACCTTGATTTCATACTTTTGCCATACGAAGAGATTTATGGAAAGGGAGAAAGTGAAGACACTCCAAACAAACGTTTGGAAGGTGTAGTGAAACGCGCCTACAAGCAGACTGGCAAGAAGGCTGTAGTAATCATCGACGAGTATGACGCTCCGTTGCTCGATGTAGTACATGAGAAGGAAAACCTGAATGACCTGAGCCTTATAATGCAAAACTTCTACAGTCCGCTGAAGAAACTCGACCCGTACTTGGAGTTCTGTTTCCTTACCGGCATAACGAAGTTCCCGCAGCTCAGCATCTTCAGCGAACTGAACAACCTGGACAACATAAGCATGTACGACCAGTATTCCGCCATCTGCGGCATAAGCCAAACGGAGCTTACCACAGTAATGAAACGCGATGTGGAGGGTCTCGGCAAGGCTCTCGGCATGAGCTATGACGAATGCCTCGAAGCCTTGCGCAACTATTATGACGGCTATCATTTCAGTGAAAATTCCGAGGACGTATTCAATCCTTTCAGCTTGATAAAGGCATTAAATGCCCAGAAGATAGGCTCTTACTGGTTTGGCTCCGGCACCCCAACATTCATATTGAAACAACTGGAAAAGTTCAACGTCAACCTGACCACTCTCGACGGTCAGGACGTGGTGCTCAGCTCTTTCGACCAGTCGCCCGAGGAGATGACAGACGCCCTTCCCCTACTCTATCAAAGCGGCTATCTGACGATAAAGAAATACGACCCGATGTTCCGTCAATATACGCTCGGCATCCCGAACAAGGAAGTGCGCGACGGACTCCTCAATTCCCTAATCCCGCGCTACGTCAACCCACATCGTGTAGAGAACGACGCCTTCCTTTTGGGCTTCTGCAAAGCTGTCTACCGTGGCGACATCGAGGAAGCTCTCGAACACATGCGCACCTACATGGCAACCATCCCCTACGACCTGGAGAACCATACGGAGAAGCACTACCAAACCATCTTCTACCTGATGTTCAGCTTCCTTAACATATACATACGCACGGAGGTGAAGAGTGCAATAGGCAGGGCGGATGCCGTGATGCATATGCCCGACACAATCTATGTCTTCGAACTGAAGGTAGACAAGAGTGCCGACGAGGCTTTGGCGCAGATAGACTCCAAGGGTTATATGCTGCCCTACCGTGCCAACGGCAAGCGACTGGTAAAGGTCGGCATCAGCTTCGACAGCAAGCAGCGCACTATAGCGGAATGGAAGATAAAGGATGAATAAACTGAATAATATTAGCGTTTGATAGAAACCGAGTGCATTAGAGAGTTTTTTCATTTTATCAGTCTTTAATAAAGTATTTTACAAATAAAATGAGTAATTTCGCACACTGAAACTGTTTCTGCATCAAATACAAACGAAATGACGGTGCAGAAGAAACGCTATTTGACAATAATAAAAGAATAAAAAATAAAGAATAAAGACATGGCACTAAAATGTGGTATCGTGGGACTCCCGAACGTGGGAAAGTCCACTCTTTTCAACTGCCTTTCGAGCGCAAAGGCACAGGCTGCAAACTTCCCTTTCTGTACGATAGAACCTAACGTGGGCGTGATTACCGTGCCCGACGAGCGACTGACGAAGCTCGCTGAGATTGTACACCCTGGACGCATTGTGCCGGCTACGTGTGAGATTGTAGACATTGCCGGACTCGTGAAGGGTGCCAGCAAGGGCGAGGGACTGGGAAACAAATTCCTCGGCAACATCCGCGAGACTGACGCCATCATCCACGTGCTCCGCTGTTTCGACGACGACAACATCACTCACGTAGACGGAACCATCGACCCGGTGCGCGACAAGGAGATTATCGACACGGAGCTGCAGCTGAAAGACCTTGAAACTATCGAGGGTAGACTCTCTAAGCAGCAGAAGGTGGCACAGGCAGGCAACAAGGACGCAAAGATTGAAGTAGCGGTTCTTGAAGCTTATAAAGAGGTATTGGAACAGGGCAAGAACGCACGCACCGTGGAGTTCGACTCAAAGGAGGAGCAGGAGGCTGCACGCAATCTGTTCTTGCTCACGGCAAAACCTGTGCTTTACGTGTGCAACGTGGATGAGGCTTCAGCCAAGAACGGCAACGACTACTCCCGCCGCATCGAGGAGATTGCAAAGGAGGAGGGCGCAGAGACTCTCGTGATAGCAGGTAAGACAGAAGAGGACATCGCCAGTCTGGAGACTTACGAAGACAAGCAGATGTTTCTCGACGAACTGGGACTGGAGGAGAGTGGCGTGAACCGACTCATCAAGAAGGCTTACTCGCTCCTTAACCTCGAGACCTTCATCACCGCCGGAGAGATGGAGGTGAAGGCATGGACTTACCACAAGGGATGGAAGGCTCCGCAGTGTGCCGGCGTTATCCACACCGACTTCGAAAAGGGCTTTATCCGCGCCGAGGTAATCAAATACGAGGATTACATCAAATATGGCTCCGAGGCTGCCGTGCGCGAAGCCGGAAAGCTCGGCATCGAGGGTAAGGACTACGTGGTGCAAGACGGCGACATCATGCACTTCAGATTTAATGTATAATTTGGATGAGGGATTAGAGAATAAGGATTAGAGTTTAATGCTTGAGGAAAAATTATGGGGAAGTTCTATTTTAGGAAACTTGATGTCTATCAAAATGCAAAACGACTGGGGTAGACATATATGGAATTCTTGATAAATTTCCTTCTGACGAAAAGTATGCTCTATGTAGTCAGATTAAAAGAGCAACAACTTCTATTCCTATAAATATAGCCGAGGGCTTTGGTAGATTTTCTTCAAAGGAAAAAGCTCATTTCATGGAAATAGCATACGGGTCTCTTACGGAGACTTTATGTGAATTGGAACTTGCCGTAGCTCTTGGATATATTAATGAAAAAGAATACGACATTATGGAAGAACAGATAATAATTGTTGCCAAACAACTATCAAAACTACATTCTTCAATAATTATAAATGCCAAAAATCCCTAATCCCTACCCCATCACCCCTAATCAAAAATATGATACACTGGAATCCAAATATCGAAGCCTTCCATCTCGGACCAATATCCATGCGCTGGTATGCACTGTGCTGGCTCATTGGACTGCTGTCGGCTTATTTCATCGTGAGGAAGCTCTACAAACAGCAGAAGATAAAAGACGAATTATTCGATCCGCTCTTTATCTACTGCTTCGTCGGCATTCTCATCGGAGCACGACTGGGACACTGTCTCTTCTATGAACCCGACTACTTCCTATCGTCGGGCAAACACATCATCGAGATGCTGCTCCCCATCCGCTTCCTTGAATACGGCGGATGGAAATTCACCGGATATGCCGGACTGGCAAGCCATGGCGGAACACTGGGACTGATGATAGCTCTCTTCTTGTATGTAAGGCGCACAAAGCTCCCCATCTGGCAGGTGCTCGACAATATCGCCATCGCCACCCCCGTCACGGCATGCTTCATCCGATTGGGCAATCTGATGAACTCCGAGATAATCGGCAGAGTAACCGATGTACCGTGGGCTTTCGTCTTCGAACAGGTGGACATGCAGCCGCGCCACCCCGGGCAGCTCTATGAGGCCATCGCCTATGCCCTGCTCTTTTTCATCGGCTGGTATCTCTACCGTCGCAATCCGCAGAAAGTAGGCACGGGATTCTTCTTCGGACTCTGTCTGACGTATATCTTCACCGCGCGCTTCTTCATAGAATACACCAAGGAGGTGCAGGAGGCATTCGAAGCCTCTCTCCCACTCGACATGGGGCAGCTTCTCTCCATACCGTTCATCATCTTGGGCATCCTCTGCATGAAGGGCGGAAAGTGGATGCATGCGGGAAAAGCGCAGGAATAGTAAATACAGTAAAGTTTTATAGAAATATATAAATTAAAGGACGGACATTTGGAGTGTCTGTCCTTTTTTCATATTTTTGCACAAAACGAAAAATTCAATAGTATAGAGGAAAGGAGATAGTTATGAAATTCAAATCAATCATTACGTGCGTCATGGCAGTAATTGCCGTGGCATCGTGCAGCGAAAGTAAGGCTACAGCAGGGGAGACTCTCACTGTTGACTCGGTGAAGTATGAACAAAAGGACAAGGCTGTGGAGGTATCAATAATAGCCGACTACCCTACCCTCGCATCGGCAAATCTGAAAACGGCAATATCCGAATACATCAGCGAGCAGCTCGGCGGCACATATATGGGCAGTATTGAGAACGGCGACTCCATAGTGGCGTTCTATGGCAAGGCACAGCACGACTCTCTTTTGAAGGAACACGAGGAATGCGGGATACCCGTATCCTTCTGCAGCATGTCGTCTGTAAGAAAGGCATACGAAACAGAGAGTTACATTACTTATACCACCGAAGACTATGCGTATTTGGGCGGTGCCCACGGCTCCACTACCCTGTCGGGAATGACCTTCCGCAAGACTGACGGCAGGCGTTTTGGCTACGAGATGCTCAGAAATACGGAAAGCGACAGCTTTCACGCTCTTCTCAGAGATGGAGTTAAGGAATATTTCGGTGAACAGGGAGTGAACGGCAATCTGAAAGACATGTTGATGGGCGTGGACAACGTGGACTATATGCCACTGCCTGTTACTGTGCCGTATCTTACGGACAAGGGCATGATGTTCGTTTACCAGCAGTATGAAATAGCACCGTATGCTGCCGGAATGCCATCGTTTGTCATACCGTTTGAAAAAATAAAACCTTATCTCACCGCTACAGTACTGAAGATGATAAACCGTCAGTGAGAATTATGCTTAAACTATAGACTTTGACTTTACAAAAGAAATATGTATAGGGCAAACATCATTTACAGGTGTTTGCCTTTTTTTATGCCATACTCCCCTATCCTATCCCTTCAGAAATCCATTTAAAAAGCTGTCAATCCAACAAGATTTCCGCCTTTCTTTTTGCCGTTTCCCTTTAATACTGTAATTTTGCAAATTGCCCGAGTATCGTTCGATCAATATTTGATTGACCTGTATTCATATAAACGGCATAACAAAAGAAAATAAAGAACTATAGTTTTCACAGACGATATATGGCAAAAACAGAAAAGGGACTGACGCCGATGATGCAGCAGTTCTTCTCCTTGAAGGCAAAACACCCCGATGCGCTGCTGCTCTTCCGCTGCGGCGACTTCTACGAAACGTATTGCGACGATGCCGTAGATGCAAGTCGCATCCTCGGAATTACACTGACTAAAAGAAACAACTCCGGAAACAAACCATCCACCGAGATGGCGGGATTTCCGCATCATGCCCTCGACACGTATTTGCCAAAACTGATCAGAGCTGGAAGAAGAGTTGCCATCTGCGACCAGCTCGAAGACCCGAAGCTGACAAAGAAACTCGTGAAGCGCGGCATTACAGAACTCGTAACGCCGGGTGTGGCAATGACCGACAACGTGCTCAACTACAAGGAGAACAACTTCCTTGCCGCCGTGCATTTCGGCAAGGGGGCATGCGGAGTGGCATTCCTGGATATATCTACGGGAGAGTTTCTTACCACCGAGGGACCTTACGACTACATACAGAAGCTGATAGCCAACTTCCAGCCAAAGGAAGTATTGTTTGAAAGAGGAAAGAAAGCTGATTTCGAGCGTTTCTTCGGCACAAAGCATTGCGTGTTTGAACTCGACGAATGGGTGTTCAACGAGCAGACAGCACGACAGAAACTGCTGAAGCATTTCAGTGTGAAGAACCTGAAAGGCTTTGGCGTGGAACATCTGAAAAACGGTATTGTGGCAAGCGGCGCCATTCTGCAATACCTTGAAATCACGCAACATACACAGATTAGTCATATAACGTCGCTGTCGAGGATTGACGAGGAGCGCTACGTGCGCCTCGACAACTTTACCATACGTTCCCTGGAACTCACTCAGTCGATGCAGGAGGGCGGTAGCTCGCTTATCGACGTTATCGACCGCACAGCTACTCCGATGGGAGCGAGAATGCTCAACCGCTGGGTTCGCTTCCCGTTGCGCAATGCAAAGGAGATAGACAAGCGGCTCGATGTAGTGGAGGAATTCTTCAAGGATACGGAGTTCCGACAGACAATCGACGAGAACCTGGATGGAGTGGGCGACTTGGAGCGTATCACGGCTAAGGTTGCCACGGGCAGGGTGACGCCGCGCGAAATGGTACAGCTGAAGAATGCCCTTCGTGCCATGCAGCCTATAAAGGAGGCTTGCGCCAGGAGCGAAAACCAGTCGCTCGTAATCCTCTCCGAAAAGATTGATGCCTGTAAGGAACTCAGCGACCGTATCGAAATGGAGATAGAACCGGATCCGCCACAGCTCGTAAACAAGGGACACGTGATTCGCAGCGGTGTGAGCGAGGAGCTCGACCAGACTCGCGAGATTGCATACCATGGCAAGGACTACTTGCTGAAGATTCAGGAGCGAGAGACGGAGCAGACAGGTATCAGCAGTCTGAAGATAGGATACAACAACGTGTTCGGATATTATCTTGAAGTAAGGAATGTGCATAAAGACAAGGTGCCGGAGACGTGGATCAGGAAGCAGACGCTTGCCAGTGCAGAACGTTATATCACGGAGGAACTGAAACAATATGAGGAGCAGATTCTCGGTGCCGAAGACAAGATACTGCAACTCGAAAGTCAATTGTACACGCAGCTCGTGCAGTCGTCGCAGCATTTTATCCACACCATACAGACGGATGCGCATATCATCGCACAGCTCGACTGTCTGCTGTCGTTTGCCAAGGCAGCCGAAGAGCACCGTTATGTGCGCCCACAGATTCTGCAGAACGACATCGTGCTCGACATCCGTCAGGGACGCCACCCCGTAATTGAGACGCAGATGCCGGTAGGAGAGAAGTATGTGCCAAACGACATATATCTCGACGACAAGAAACAGCAGATAATGATAATCACCGGACCTAACATGGCGGGTAAGTCGGCCTTGCTCCGCCAGACGGCACTTATCACGCTCATGGCGCAGATAGGCTGCTACGTGCCGGCAGAGAGTGCAAGAATTGGTATCGTTGACAAAATCTTCACCCGTGTAGGTGCCAGCGACAATATCTCCATGGGTGAGTCTACGTTTATGGTGGAGATGACCGAAGCCTCGAATATTCTCAATAATGTTACGCCGCGCTCCCTTGTGCTCTTCGACGAGCTGGGTCGAGGCACGAGCACCTACGACGGTATATCGATAGCATGGGCAATCGTGGAATACCTTCACGAGCAGCCTAAGGCAGCCGCCCGCACGCTCTTCGCCACTCATTACCATGAGCTTAACGAAATGGAGAAGAATTTCGACAGGATAAAGAACTACAACGTCAGCGTGAAGGAGGTGAACGGCAAGGTTATCTTCTTGCGCAAACTTGAAAAGGGCGGTTCAGAACATTCCTTCGGTATCCATGTGGCACAGATTGCCGGAATGCCTAAGAGCATTATCAACAGGGCAAATGTGATACTGAAACAGCTTGAGGCAGACAACAGTGGGGTAGGGAGTGCCGGTAAGGCTCTTGAAAATCTTGATTCGGCGTCTAACGGCGAACAGTTGAGTTTCTTCCAGCTCGACGACCCGGTGCTTTGTCAGGTTCGCGACGAGATTCTTAATCTCGACATCAACAATCTCACTCCGATGGAGGCTCTGAACAAGCTGAACGATATCAAGGGAATTGTAGGAGGAAAGTAAAATGTTATAAAACATATTTGTCCTATAAGTCTTATCATAAATGGAAAAGCCAATGAACAGCAACATAACACTTCGCCCCGTTGCCTATGGCGATGCAGAGGCGATAACGCGGATATATAACCACTATGTTACGGAAACCACCGTGAGCTTCGAGACCGAGGCTCTTTCTGTCGCTGAGATGTTGCAGCGGATAAAAGACATTTCGGCAAAATATCCGTATTTCGTCGTAGAAGAAGAGGGTAGGATAGTGGGCTACTGCTATGTGCATCAGTGGAAGGAGCGTGCGGCATATCAGCACACTCTTGAAGTGACGATATATCTCGACCCTCAGCATACGGGCAGAGGATTGGGCAGAATGATGATGGAGCATCTGCTTGAGGCATGCAGCGGACTTGCCGGCTGCAAGAACCTTATCGCCTGTATAACGGAGGAGAATGCCGCCAGTCTTGCATTCCACAAAAGAATGGGTTTCGAGAAGGTTTCACATTTTAAAAAGGTGGGCTATAAGTTCGGCAGATGGTTGGATGTTGTAGATATGGAAGTGGAGTTGGATGAGAGATGAGAGATGAGAGATGAGAGATGAGGGATGAGGGAATAGGGATTATTAGTCTTATTGGTTCTATGGTTCATTGGTTCTATTATTCCTATTAGTCTTATTACTCCCAGCTCTCCCAGTTCTCCCATTAAAAAACTAAAGAAAAGATGAAAAATAAGATATTAATCACCGGTGCCACCGGCTTTATAGGCAGCTTCATTGTAGAAGAGGCGATAAACAGAGGCTTTGAAGTATGGGCTGCCGTAAGGCGCACAAGTTCCAGGAAATACTTGCAACAGCCGGAAATAAATTTTATAGAATTGGATTTCGGCAGCGAGAGTCGTTTGAAAGAGCAGCTGAAAGGTCATAACTTCGACTACGTCGTGCATGCTGCCGGTGTAACGAAATGTCTCCATAGTGAGGACTTTTTCCGGACAAATACTGAGGGAACAAAAAACTTTGTCAATGCCTTGCGAGAACTGGATATGCCCCTCAAGCGTTTTGTCTTCGTCAGCAGTCTTAGTATCCTTGGGGCTATCCACGAGGATATGCCGTATAAGGACATTACCGACAGCGACACACCGCAGCCGAACACGGCTTATGGCAGGAGTAAACTCTTGGCAGAGGATTATCTTCGCTCGCTAAAAGATTTCCCCTTTGTCATACTTCGTCCTACGGGCGTCTATGGTCCGAGGGAGAAAGATTATTTCCTGATGGCGAAGAGTATAAAGCAGCATGTGGATTTCGCTGTGGGGTATAAACGTCAGGACATTACTTTTATATTCGTAAAGGATGTGGTGCAAGCTGTATTCCTCGCTCTTGCCGCAGACGATAAGGTTATAGGAAAGAGTTACATCCTGAGCGACGGCAATGTTTATACGTCGCGCACATTCAGCGACCTTATACAGAAGGACTTAAACGTAAAGCATGTAGTGCGCATAGTGGCTCCGATATGGTTGCTGAAAGTTATATCAACGGTAGGGGAGTATGTAGCTCATCTTACTGGAAAGATTTCTGCTCTCAACCGCGACAAATATAATATTATGAAGCAGCGGAACTGGCGCTGCGACATTACTCCGGCTAAAAGAGATCTCGGTTTCTCTCCGCAATATGATTTGGAACGCGGCACGGAAATAACCATGAAATGGTATATAGACAATAAATGGCTTTGAGATGGATGAGGGATTAGCGAATAGGGATGAGGGATTAGCGAATAGGGATGAGGGATTATTACTCTCGTTGGTCCTATTATTCTTATTACTCCCAGTCCTCCCAGTCCTCCCATAAAAAATAAAAAACAGAATGAAAGAACTTTTCAAGATTGAGGCGAAGCCGCAGCGCGGACTCCTCGCCCTGGAGTGGGTGATGCTTGCATATCTGGCATTCACTATGCTTATGGTGTTTTTTACATACACCAAAGTCGTTAACCCCGAGGCGATGATTTGGGGAAGAATCCGAATCGTTGTAGTAACGCTTGCCATGTGGGGAGTATATAGAATGGTGCCGTGCCGCATTACAAAGTTCGCCCGTATCACGGTGCAGATGGCTCTCCTGAGCTGGTGGTATCCGGATACTTACGAGCTTAACCGTATGCTGCCCAATCTTGACCATGTGTTTGCCGAGATGGAACAGGCGCTGTTCGGTTTCCAGCCGGCACTTGTCTTTGCCAAGAACTTCTCTTCGCCCGTGATAAGCGAACTGATGGATATGGGCTATGCATCATACTATCCCATGATTGCCCTGGCGGCGATATATTATTTCTTCTGCAGATATAGAGAATATGAGAGGACGGCTTTCGTTATCATGGCATCGTTTTTTGCATACTATGTAATCTTCGTACTTGTACCGGTTACGGGACCTACGTTTTATTATAAGGCAGTAGGTCTGGACCAGATAGCAAACGGCGTATTCCCTAATGTACACGACTATTTCAATACCCATCTCGACTGTCTGCCGAGTCCGGGTTACACCGATGGCGTGTTCTATCATTTCGTAGAGAATGCCAAGGCGGCAGGCGAGCGCCCTACGGCAGCCTTCCCGAGCAGTCATGTGGGAATAAGTACGGTAATTATGTTTCTTGTATGGCATTCGCAAAACCGTAAACTCTTTTATTTTATGATTCCGTTCTATGTTTTCCTCTGCATGGCCACGGTATATATCCAGGCACACTATGCCGTAGATGCTCTTGCCGGACTCGTAAGCGGTGCAGCCTTCTATTTCCTCTTTATGTTTCTTTCACGGAATATGGTGGAGAAGACATCGGGAAGAGGAAGGCGCTGAGTGTTTTCTTTGAACCTTATGACACTAAAGCTATCATTCAGTATCGGTGCATCTATGTTGCACCAAAGGTGCAATATAGAAATACCAAAGGTGCAGCATAGCTGCGCCTTTTATGTCGCCATTCTTTCTGTAATATTTTGCTGGTGAGAGCTGTGAGGGTAAGCGTCTACCCCTCACACTATCCCTCACACTTTTACTCCTTGAATATCAGTATGTTGCAACGCAGGGTGAGGGCGTGAGGGTAAAATGACCGAAAAATATTTTTTCGTTAATTTAGTTGGTAAGAATTTTATACGAAAACTTATAAAACATAGCCTTGCTTAATCGTTTTTTACATAAGATGAAAAACAAAAAGAAAGTAAAAACAAGCCTCTGAATTGATAAAAATGCCAAAATGCCAAATAATATATAAAATTTAAAGTCAAATTGTTGCATGAATGACAAAAAACATCTAATTTTGCTTTGTCTTAGCAACTACTAATCCGCGTTTTATACGAAATGATGGGTTTCAGTGGCGCATAAAAACAGAAAACAACAATATAAAGATATATAATATGGAAAAGATAGACAGACTTGACAAGAAGATATTGAGCATCTTGTCAAAAAACGCACGAATGCCTTTCAAGGACGTCGCAGCAGAATGTAATGTGTCACGTGCCGCAATTCACCAGCGCGTACAGCATCTGACAGAAGACGGAGTGATAACGGGAAGCAAGTTTGACGTTGACCCGAAGAGCCTCGGATTCTCAACCTGCACTTATGTAGGAATAACCCTCGAAAAGGGAAGCATGTACAAGTCGGTAGTGGAGCAGCTGGAACATATCCCGGAAATCGTGGAGTGTCACTTCACTACGGGACCTTACACAATGCTTGTAAAGCTCTATGCCAAAGACAATGAGCAGCTTATGGACTTGCTGAACAACCAGATGCAGGAGATTCCTGGCGTTGTTGCCACGGAGACCCTTATCTCGCTGGAGCAGAGCATCAAGAGGGAGATTCCTATTGCCTCTAAGGAAATAGAACTGGCAAAGAGGAAAATCAAGGCGAAAGATGCTGATTTGGACTAATTAGTCTGTAACTTAAAGGAATAAAAATATTTTAGGATAATCGTGGAACCATTTGATTTCCAGTCGAATCTAAACGTTATTTACAAGACATATCCAGAGGCAGGAAAGTTGCCGGTGATTGGTATCACCGGTAATTTTGCCGATGGAAATGCAGCCCTTGCGGAGCCATATTACATGGCTGTGGTTAAGGCAGGAGGAGTGCCGCTAATCATACCGCCAGTCGACAACGCTGATGTTATCATCAACACCCTCGACAATATCGACGGACTCTTGCTATCCGGCGGAGCCGACATCAATCCCCTCTGGCAGGGCGAAGAGCCGAAAGAAGCACTTCACGGCATAAACTCGCATCGCGACCTGGCGGAGCTGATGACGGTCTCGTTGGCATACAACAGACAAATTCCTATTCTCGGAATATGCCGTGGCATACAGATGCTTGCAGTAGCTCTCGGAGGAAAAGTGAGACAGGATATTGACACCGACAGCGCCGACAACAGCGAGCGGAAAACCATGGGAAGGATAAAGCACAGTCAGGATACTGACTTCAGGGGGGAGCCAACACATACTGTGTGTATAGAGCCCGATTCAGTATTGTATTCCATATATAATAAGGAGAAGATATTCGTCAATTCCTTCCATCACCAGGCAGTGGCGAGTTGCGGAAGGCGGTTCAATATCTCGGCTTGTGCTCCAGACGGAGTAATCGAAGCAATAGAGAGCAGCGAATACAAGTCGATTATCGGAGTGCAATGGCATCCCGAATGGCTCGGAGAGGCAGGACAGCCGCTGTTCCGCTGGCTCGTGGAGCGCGCCTCGGAATTCAGCAAGGCAAAGAGTCTGCACGACAGGTTCATTACCCTCGATTCACATTGCGACACACCGATGTTCTTCCCGCAAGGGATAAGGTTTGACTGGAGAGACAGTCGTATTCTCGTTGATCTCCATAAAATGACTGACGGCAGGCAGCAGGCGGTAACGATGGCAGCTTATCTTCCGCAGCCCAAGGAGGGACAGACGTTTAAGGAAATCGCCCCCTTCCCTGTTGATACCCCAAATGAGTATGCCGACCTTATCTTTGATAAGATAGAGGAGATAGTAAACAAGAACGACAAGGTGGTGTCTATCGCAAGAACACCAGCCGAACTCTTTGCCGACAAGAAAGCAGGCAGGAAGTCTATTATGCTCGGAATTGAAAACGGATTGGCGCTTAACCATGATATCGCCAACGTGGAGCACTTCGCAAAGAGGGGAGTGGTTTATATCACACTATGCCATAATGGCGACAACGATATCTGCGACAGTGCAAGGCGTTCGGAGGCAACGAATAATGGCGTCAGCGACTTCGGAGCTGATGTGATAAGGGAGATGAACCGCTGCGGACTGATGGTAGACCTCAGTCATGCCGGCGAGAAGAGTTTCTATGATGCTCTCGACATCAGCAATACGCCAATCGTGTGCAGCCACAGCAATTGCAAGGCATTGTGTGACGTGCCGCGCAATCTTACCGACGACCAGATGAGGGCTCTCGCACAAAAGGGAGGAGTGCAGCAGATAACGCTATACAACGGGTTCCTGCGCGATGACGACAGGGAAGCCAGCATCATGGATGCCATAGCCCATCTGAACCATGCCGTTGACATTATGGGCATTGACCATGTGGGAATAGGCACGGATTTCGACGGCGACGGAGGAGTCTGCGGTATTGCCGACTCTTCGGAACTCATCAATTTCACGATACAACTGTTGCGCCACAGGTTCTCTACTCAGGATATCGAGAAGATATGGGGAGGAAACTGGCTGAGGGTAATGACGATGGTACAGCAGAGTGCATACTCACAACAAAAAGGATAAAATGAAAAGACAATACATAGTGTTGGCGTTACTCGCCGTCGTGGCGGTGCTTTCATCGTGTAAAAGCACAAAGAAGGCTGATACCGCAGACAGTGCAGCCATAGCCGTAGGACCGGCGTTTGATGCCGATTCCGCTTATGCCTTTTGCGAAAAGCAATGCGATTTCGGTCCGAGAGTGATGAATAGCGAGGCTCACGACAAGTGTGGCGAGTGGATTGTGGCGAAATTCAAGCAGTACGGTTGTACGGTGGTTGAGCAGAAGGCGGACCTTAAGGCTTTCGACGGCACCATGCTGAAAAGCAATAATATTATTGCCAGCTACAAACCGGAACTGACAACGCGTATATTGCTTTGTGCCCATTGGGACAGCCGCCCCTGGGCTGACAATGATCCCGACAGTACGAACTGGAAGAAACCGGTGATGGCTGCCAACGACGGGGCGAGCGGTGTAGCCGTTATGCTCGAGGTGGCACGGTTGCTGCAAAAGGCTGACTCGCTGAAAGTAGGAGTAGACTTTGTCTGCTTCGATGCCGAAGACTGGGGCGTTCCGCAGTGGAGCGATGCCGAGGATAATGGCGACTCATGGGCTCTCGGCGCACAGTATTGGGCTGCAAATCCGCATAAACCGGGATACGAGGCACGCTTCGGCATATTGCTCGATATGGTTGGCGGCAATGGAGCACGCTTCTATCAAGAGGGAATGTCAAAGGAATATGCTCCCCAGATAGTAGACAAGGTATGGGCGGCAGCCAGAGTGGCAGGCTATGAGTCGATGTTTCCCAACGATCAGGGAGGATACGTTACCGACGACCATATTCCAGTAAACAAAACGGCAAAGATTCCTACTGTTGACATCATTCCATATTATCCAAACTGCCAGCAGAGTTCCTTCGGACCGACATGGCACACCGTTAATGACACGATGGAAAATATTGACAGGAATACGCTGAAGGCCGTAGGACAGACCATCATACAGGTGTTGTTCTCTGAATAGACAGTTCGTATTTATATACGAAGCAACCCGGGAAATACAGATTTCACGACATTAGGGCAAATCCCTACGAATGAAACTCTCTACAGGTTGCCAGACAAACAAATTAAAACCCAATAAAAATTAGAAATATGGATTCTTTAAAAAAAGTATTCGCTTCAAAGCTTCTTAAAGTAAAGGCAATCAAGTTGCAGCCGGAAAACCCGTTTACATGGGCATCAGGATGGAAATCTCCATTCTATTGTGATAACCGCAAAACTCTGTCGTATCCGGAATTGCGCAATTATGTAAAGCTGGAGCTTACTCATGCAGTGTTGGAACATTTCCCTGAGGCTGAGGCTGTTGCAGGTGTCGCTACTGGTGCCATCGCACAGGGTGCTCTCGTTGCCGACGAGCTTGACCTGCCGTTCGTATACGTTAGAAGTAAACCAAAAGACCATGGCTTGGAGAACCTTATAGAGGGCGAGCTGAAACCGGGAATGAAGGTCGTTGTTATCGAAGACCTTATCTCTACCGGCGGTTCTTCGCTGAAAGCCGTTGAGGCTATACGCAAAAACTGCTGCGAGGTTATAGGTATGGTAGCTTCTTACACCTATGGCTTCGACATCGCGAAGAAGGCTTTTGAGGATGCAAAGGTGAAACTGGTTACTCTTACAGACTATGAGCATGTAGTTGCCGAGGCGAATGAGACTGGATACATTAAACCTGAGGATGTTGAGGTACTCCACGAGTGGCGTAAGGATCCTGCAAACTGGAGAAAATAATGAGTAAATTTGAAAGCGGGATAAAGCATATTCCTTATAGGCAGACTGCCGTTTACGCTACACTCAGCGACTTGAGCAACCTTGAGAAAGTACGCGACAAAATTCCGGCTGACAAGATAAAAGACCTGTCGTTCGACAGCGACAGCCTTTCTATCAGTGCACCGATGGGGAGCGTGTCGATGAGGATTATCGAGCGGGAAGAACCGAAATGCATAAAGTTTGCTACAGAAAATTCTCCTATTGCCGCTAATCTGTGGATTCAAATCGTACCGGAGGGAGAGGAAGCATGCAAGATGCGCCTTACCATTAAGGCTGATATTAATCCATTTATCAAGGGCATGGTGTCGAAACCTCTGCAGGAAGGACTGGAGAAAATCGCTGATGTACTGGCAATGATACCATATAACAATTTATAATTACATTCACTCAAACGGCTCAGAATGCTCATGTGCACGACAATTTTTATGCAAACCGTGCAAGATGAAGCATCTGGGCCGCCTGATTTTTTAGGGCAACGGATTGCTTGACAATCAATAACACTCATAGAATATGAACAAACTTTGGGAAAAGAATTACGAGATAAATAAGGAGATAGAACGCTTTACCGTGGGAAGAGACAGGGAAATGGACTTGTATCTTGCCAAGTATGACGTGCTTGGCTCTATGGCGCATATAACAATGCTGGAGTCTATCGGACTGCTGAAGAGTGACGAGCTCTCGCTGCTTCTTAAAGAACTGAAGAACATATATGCAATATGTGAAAAAGGAGAGTTCGTTATTGAAGACGGCGTTGAGGATGTTCATTCCCAAGTGGAGCTGATGCTCACGAGAAAACTTGGCGATATGGGCAAGAAAATCCATAGCGGACGGTCAAGAAACGACCAAGTGCTCGTAGACCTGAAACTGCGCTGCCGGCATGATATTAAGGATGTGGTAGACAATGTGAAGGGGCTCTTTGACGAACTGATAGGGAAGAGCGAACAGTATAAGAATGTGCTCATGCCCGGATATACGCATTTGCAGGTGGCTATGCCAAGCTCGTTCGGCTTGTGGTTCGGTGCCTATGCCGAGAGCTTTGCCGACGACATGTTCTTTATGCAGGCTGCCTATAAGATGACAAACCGTAACCCGTTGGGGTCGGCAGCAGGCTACGGCAGTTCTTTCCCCCTCGACCGCGACATGACGACAAGGCTTCTTGGCTTCGACTCTATGGACTACAACGTCGTTTATGCACAGATGGGACGTGGCAAGATGGAGAGAAACGTAGCATTTGCCCTCGCTTCGGTTGCCGGAACACTTGCTAAGATGGCATTCGATGCCTGTATGTTTAACAGTCAGAACTTCTCTTTCGTGAAATTGCCTAAGGAATGTACTACCGGCAGCAGCATCATGCCGCACAAGAAGAATCCGGATGTCTTTGAACTTATACGTGCAAAATGCAACAAGATTCAGGCTCTGCCACAGCAGATAACGCTGATTATGAATAATCTGCCGTGCGGTTACTTCCGCGACCTGCAGATTATAAAGGAAGTTTTTCTGCCTGCCTTCGGCGAGCTGAACGACTGTCTGCAGATGGCTGCCTATATCATCAACAAGATTGAAGTGAATGAACATATTCTCGACAATCCTATCTATGACCCTATCTTCTCTGTTGAGGAAGTAAACAGACTGGCTGCCTCGGGCATGCCTTTCCGTGATGCTTATAAAAAGGTGGGACTGGAGATTGAAGCCGGAGAGTTTAAGCCTGACAAGAATATACGCCATACCCATGCCGGAAGTATCGGAAATCTTTGCAACGACCGTATCAAGCTTTTGATGGAGAATGTTATTGAGGGCTTTGGGTTCGACAGGATGATTGAGGCTGAAAGAAATTTACTTAAGTAGACATTCTATATTCATAATATGATTTTCAGAAATATATTGAGAAATATAGCCTGCTTTGTTGCTGTATTGTCGTTATTTGCATGCGCAGATTCGGAATACAGTAACTATGCTTGTCATTTGGTGGTGAACAACCTGACTCTTAAAAACATGATGCTCGGCAGTGCTATGACACAAGAGTCGCCGGGCGTGTTCTGTCGTATTTCCATGGAAGGAACAACGAGGTTTAAGTTTGAGTCAAACCAAAGCAGCGAACCTTCCTACAGTGCTGCATTGTCGATCGACCAGAAGGCTAACTGGGCTATAGGTATCTATAATGCCATTATTGTAGGTTTTGGAAATCTCGACGGCAAGTTTCATGCCTATGACAACCAGTGTCCGAACTGTTATGAGAGTAGCGGACTGCCGCGTTATGGACTGACGATGAATACTGATGGCACGGCGACTTGCAAATCCTGCCACCGCTCGTATGATATGAACAACGGCGGTTTGCTCGTTAAGGGCGATAAGGGTAGGGGACTGATACGCTACCGTGCACAGACTACAGGACCTTTCGGGGTGCTGTCGGTGAATAATTAAATTTTTTCAAAATAAAATTACGATGGAAAAAGAAAACAAATACGTCCTTCAGTATCCGTCGATAATGAAGGGCAAGAAAATATTATACGTCCATGGCTTCATGTCATCGGCACAATCAGGTACCGTGTCGCGTATCCGCGAGATGCTGCCATCTGCCGATGTTATAGCCTATGATTTACCGCTCCATCCGGAGGAAGCAATGCAGCTGCTCCGAAAGGTGTGTGAGGAGCAGAAGCCAGACTTGGTTATAGGTACGTCAATGGGCGGCATGTATACGGAGATGCTGTATGGCTACGACCGTATCCTTGTTAACCCGGCATTTCTCATGGGCGACACGATGACAAAACATGGTATGCTTGGTAAACAGACATTCCAGAATCCGCGTCAGGACGGGGTACAGGACTTTATCGTTACTAAAAGTCTTGTGGAAGAATACAAGAACATAACACGCCAGTGTTTTAGCGATGTTACCGATGAAGAAAAAAAACGCGTCTATGGTCTCTTCGGTGATGCCGACACTATGGTAGCAGCCGACACATGGGGAGTATTCCTTGAGCATTATCCCCAGGCAATCAGCTATCATGGCGAGCACCGGCTGATAGACAAGTCGCTTATTCATGCCGTCGTTCCTGTAGTGCGCTGGATTGACGATATGCAAGAAGGCAGGGAGCGCCCTATTGTGTATGTAAGCATCGATGCCTTGCGCGACGAAAGGGGAGGGCAGAAGCCAAGTGCCATGAAAGGCTTCCATAAGCTGATAGAAGATTATTCCGTTTATGTCGTTGCGCCATCGCCAACAAATGATACGGAATATATCCCGTCTGCTCAGCAGTGGATAAAGGATGTTGTCAATGTTCCGGCATGGCAGCATGTTGTATTCTCAAATCAGGAGAATCTGTTGTATGGCGATTATCTCATAGCTCCGGAAAGAGAGTGCGGCGAGTCGAAATTCATGGGAACAACCATTGCTTTGGGATCTGACACGTTCAAAACATGGGATGAAATTATCGAGTTTTTCGAAAGATTGGGCGGACAGTAGCTTTCGTACTTATTCTTCGGAATATCGGTATAATAATAATGCAAATAGAAAGCCTAAAATGTTAAAAGAGGTTATTAATTGTGGTGCAGATGTAGCAAATCAAATGCAATAGTCGTATTGTATTTGTAAAAAAACTACTTTTGTAGTAAAAATAGCCATTATAGGCTTATCAGCAATGATAATATTTACTTAATTCAAAATAATATGAAGATTAGAAAACTTTTTGCGTTTGCATTCTTGTTTATCGCAGGTTCTGTGTCGGTTTGCGCACAGGATGCGAATCCGATGATGCAACCATTGCCAATGGACCCGGCTGTAAAGACAGGAAAGCTGGCAAACGGACTGACGTATTATGTTCGTCACAACGGTTATCCGGAAAAGCGTGTTAATTTCTACATCGCACAGCGTGTAGGTTCGCTGCAGGAGGAGGAGAACCAGCGTGGTCTTGCCCACTTCCTTGAGCACATGTGTTTCAACGGAACAAAGAACTTCCCAGGCAACGGCGTTATTGACTACACACGCTCATTGGGAGTACAGTTTGGTGGCGACCTCAATGCCTATACCTCTATCGACCAGACTGTTTACAACATAAACAATGTACCGACAACCCGTGGTACGGCAGCTCTCGACTCCTGTCTGCTCATCTTGAAAGACTGGAGCCATGACCTTACACTCGATCCAAAGGAGATAGATCAGGAGCGCGGCGTTATCCATGAGGAGTGGCGCTTGCGTACATCTGCAAGCAGCCGTATGTTTGAGCGCAACCTGGAAAAACTTTATCCAGGCAGCAAATACGGCAAGCGCTATCCAATCGGTCTGATGTCTGTCGTTGACAACTTCAAGCCAAAGGCTCTGCGCGATTACTATGAGAAGTGGTATCATCCAACAAACCAGGCAATTATTGTTGTTGGCGACATCGATGTAGACCGCACAGTGGCAAAAATCAAGGAAATGTTCTCTGACATAAAGAATCCGGAGAATCCGGCTCCTATCGTAGAGGAGGCAGTGCCAGACAATGCCGAGCCTATCATCATCGTAGACAAGGATAAGGAAGAGCAGACGAACACAATCGAGATTATGTTCAAGTCGGAGAGCACTCCGGAGGCAGAGAAGGCATATCTGCCGTATGTTCTCGAAGATTACGTGAAATCGCTTGCAAGTTCAATGATAAACTCACGTCTGCAGGAAGAAGCACAGAAGGCTGATGCACCGTTTATCAGTGCGGCATGCTTCGCCGGCAACTATATCTTTGCCAAGACAAAGGATGCCTTTACATTCTATGCAATGCCTAAGGACGGCAAAATCAATGAGGCTCTTGCTGCCGTTACACGCGAAGCTATGCGTGCTGCCAAGTTCGGATTTACCGCTACAGAATACGAGCGTGCCAAGGCTGACTATATGAGTAGCCTGGAGAAGATGTATACAAACCGCGACAAAATTGACAATGATAACTTCGGTCGTGCTTGTGCAAGCAACTATCTCGAGAACGAGCCACTGATGTCTATCGAGCAGGAGTATCAGATGATGCAGCAGCTCACACCGATGTTGCCTGTAGAGATTGTCAACGAGGCAATGAAGCAGCTTATCAGCGTAAACGATTCAAATGTTGTAATCTACAGCACGAATACAGAGAAAGAAGGCACTGTATATCCTACCGTTGACGGCTTGAAGAAAGCTTACGAGGATGCACGCAACTCTAAGATAGAGGCTTATGTAGACAATGTTAAGCAGGAACCGCTTATTGCCAACATGCCAAAGGCTGGAAAGATCCTTTCAGAGAAAGACAGCAAGAAGTTCGGATACAAGGAGCTGACTTTGAGCAATGGCGCTCGCGTACTCCTCAAAAAGACAAACCTGAAGGAGGGCGAAGTACTGCTGAATGCTTCTTCTAAGGGTGGAGCCTCACTGTACGGTCTCAAAGACCGCATCAATACAGAGCTCTTCGATGCGGTTATCAGCTACAGCGGTCTCGGCAACTTCAGCAGCACAGAGCTGCAGAAGGTTCTTGCAGGAAAGAATGCCAATGTAGACCTTCATCTTGGCAAACTTCATGAATATACATCAGGAAACTGTACTCCTAAGGATATGGAGACAATGTTCCAGATGAACTATCTCTACTTCACGGCAATAAAGAAAGACGAGCAGTCGGTTGCCAATGTCCTCAACATGTACAAGAATGCCCTGAAGAACAAGAGTCTCTCACCGGAGAGCGCACTTCAGGATTCGCTGACTTACACCCTTCACTCACACAGTCCACTCTACAAGTCGCTTGAAGAGAGTGATATCGACAAGGTAGATTACGACCGTATCCTCCAGATAGCAAAGGAGCGTACAGCAAACGCTGCCGACTTTACCTTTACTATCGTTGGTAACTTTGATGAGGCTCTTGTGCGCAAGTATATCGAGCAGTACATCGCTTCCCTGCCGTCTATAAAGAAAGGCAAGAACTATGTTCACGAGAACTGGAAGCCGTACTCAGTATATGCAAAGGGCGAAAACGACAATACATTCTATCGCAAGCAGGAGACTCCAAAGTCTAACATCTACATGTTCTGGTATAACAACAGTACTCCATACTCTCTCGACAACTCAATCAAGGCAGACGCTGCCGGACAGGTGCTCGACATGGTATATCTGAAGACTATCCGCGAGGAGCAGAGTGCAGCTTATTCAGCAAGTGCAGGCGGCTTCTCACAGCTTGGCGGTGACCAGCCTTGGACTGCAATCTACGGCTATTGCCCAGTAAAGCCAGAGAAGAAGGATATCGCCATCAAGATTATGCGCGACGAGTTCCAGAAGATGTCTACAACTATTGATGCAGACATGCTGAAGAAGACAAAGGACCTGATGTTGAAGCAGTATGAGGATGCGCTGAAGACCAACAACTACTGGATGAGCGTTATCAATGATTACGACGAGTATGGCGTTGATAAAGACACAGACTACAAGAAACTTGTAGAAGCCCTCACTCCAGCCAGCGTAGCTCAGTTTGTTAAGACAAATCTCATTGGCAAGAACAGCGTAAGCGTTATCATGTTGCCACAAGAGTAATGAAACGAAACTCTCTCCGGAGTAGCAAGCGGCAAAGTGCCGTTTGGAAACTTCGGTTATGACAAATATAAGAATCCCGGTCGCAATACTGTGCGGTCGGGATTTTTCACTTATAATAAGTGACATATCATTTTTTTTCATGCTTTTTATCATGAATTGTTCCTAAAAATTGCAGCATATCGTTTAATGTGTTATCTTTGCAAATCCTAATCGAAAATATATATTTAAGAACAAAAAATACTTATAGATAACATGCCATATCTTTTCACATCAGAATCTGTATCTGAGGGACATCCAGACAAGGTGTCCGACCAGATTTCCGACGCATTGCTCGATCAGTTCCTTGCCTACGACGACACGGCACACTGTGCTATCGAGACATTCTGTACCACGGGACAGGTCATCATCATGGGCGAAGTACGCTCAGAGGAATACGTAGACTTGCAGACAATAGCAAGAAAGACAATAAAGAAAATCGGATATACAAAGTCGGAATACCAGTTCGACGGAGACTCTTGCGGTGTTCTTACAGCCATTCATGAGCAGAGCGACGATATAAACCGTGGCGTTAGCCGCGAGGAAGACCTCGACCAGGGAGCCGGCGACCAGGGAATGATGTTCGGCTATGCTACAAACGAGACAGACAACTATATGCCGGTTTCGCTCGACCTTGCACAGCTTATAATGAGAACCCTTGCCGATATACGCAAGGAAGGAAAGCAGATGACATATCTGCGCCCAGACTCAAAGAGTCAGGTAACGGTGGAATATTCCGACGACAATATCCCGCAGCGTATAGACACCATCGTCGTTTCCACACAGCACGATGATTTCATAAAGAAGGCAGACGGCACCGACGACGATGAGGCAATGCTGAAGAAAATACGCGAGGACGTAATAAACATACTCATTCCTCGGGTAAAAGAGCAGGTAGGCGACAAGGTGTTGCAGCTCTTCAACGACGACATCAAGTATTTCGTAAACCCTACAGGAAAGTTCGTTATCGGCGGTCCTCACGGCGATACCGGACTGACAGGTCGCAAGATAATCGTTGATACCTACGGTGGCAAGGGCGCACATGGTGGCGGAGCCTTCTCCGGCAAAGACTCAAGCAAGGTAGACCGTTCAGCAGCTTATGCCACACGTCATATCGCCAAGAATATGGTAGCTGCAGGAGTTTCCGACGAGATTCTCGTTCAGGTAAGCTATGCCATCGGCGTGGCAGAGCCGGTGAGCGTATATGTCAATACCTACGGCAGAAGCCACGTAAACCTTACAGACGGCGAGATTGCTGAAAAGGTAGCCAAGATGTTCGACCTGCGTCCGAAAGCAATCGAAAAGCAGTTAAAACTGCGCCAACCGATGTATCTTGAGACAGCAGCCTATGGACATATGGGAAGAAAATCTGAAGTGGTGAAGAAAGTATTCACCAGCCGTTATCACGAAACGAAAGAAATGGAAGTAGAACTGTTTACATGGGAGAAACTCGACCTTGTAGACAGAATAAAGAAAGAATTTGGTCTGTAGGATACATACGTTTTGCAGATCAGCAATATAACTCGGAGTTCTCAGAGTGCTCGAACTATTTGTTCGAGATCTCCGGGGTCTCCGATTTTTCTATAATAAAATTCAAAGAATATGTTACAGTCAGACTCAACAGAAGTAAAGCACCAGTCTTCTCACAACATCCATATTATAGAGGAACATAAAGAGGAAATGCCGCGCCACCCTTATCAGGTGCTGCAAGAACTTCCGCCCGATGCCACTCCGGCACAGCAAGACTCGGCATTGCAGACTGTATATAGCAGCACGCCCAACTACAAGACCGCCACGCCGCTCGACTCGACAAGTATGCTAAACAGGAACAATCTCGACAAGAACCTCGAGAAAGTAGACCTGCCGCAGTATTACCGCCAGAACTTCTTCTCTACCGACTCCCTGTGGCATCCGGAGATAAACGGTGGCAGATACGGCATTGCCGGCGACCCAGTGCCATATACGATAAAGAGCGACAATATGATTACCGCATTGCTCCTCGGCTGTTTCATTCTGGCGCTCGTGGCGTTCTCGAAGTCGAGATGGTTCATAATCCGTCAGGCAAAAAACTTCTTCAGAGTGCAACGCAGCGGTACGACAGTAATAACGGAGACGACAAACGAGTTCCGCTTCCAGTTCTTCCTTGCCGCCCAGACCTGTCTGTTGCTCTCTCTCGTCACGTTCTTCTATGCCCAGGAATACAATTCCGACACCTTCTTCGTGTCGTCGCAATACCAGCTAATAGCCATCTTCTTCGGTGTCTTCGCCGGTTATTACACGCTGAAGGCACTTCTCTATAGCTTAGTCAACTGGGTGTTCTTCAGCGGTAGGCAAAACGAGCAGTGGATGAAGTCGTATCTCTTCATCTCGTCGATAGAAGGCGTAGTGATGTTTCCGGTAGTAGTATCGCAGGCATATTTCGGGCTATCAGTAAAAAACACAATACTTTACATCGCATCAGTAGTAATATTATCGCGATTACTGTCGATATATAAGTGCTTTTTAATCTTTTTCAGACAAAAAGGCATTTATCTGCAAATAATTTTGTACTTTTGCGCCCTTGAAATAATGCCTTTGCTCACGCTCTGCGGTGTGCTGTCGGTATTGATAAGTTATTTGAATATAAATTTTTAAGAGTTCGATGATTAAGAAGATATTAATTTCTCAACCCAAGCCAACAAGCGATAAATCACCATATTACAGTATTGCTGAGGACTTCGGGGTAGAGTTTGTATTCAGACCGTTCATAAAAGTGGAAGGACTCTCCTCAAAGGAGTTCCGCCAGCAGAAAATAAGCATTACAAGTTTTACGGCGGTGGTGTTCACGTCTCGCCATGCCATCGACAACTTTTTCAAGATTGCCAAAGAGATGCGTTTCGAGATTCCTGACACGATGAAGTACTTCTGCGTTACAGAGACAATCTCGCTGTATATCCAGAAATACGTGCAATACCGCAAGCGTAAGGTCTTCTTCGGTAGCACAGGCAAGATAGACGACCTCGTGCCGCTGATGGCAAAGCACAAGTCAGAGAAGTATCTCGTACCGCTGAGCGACGTTCATGACGACAGCGTAAAGAAAATGCTTGACGCCAAGGGACTGCAACACTCAGAGTGCGTGATGTACCGCACGGTATGCAACGACCTTACCGATGAGGAGATAAAGAATTTCGACTACGACATGTGCGTATTCTTCAGTCCGTCGGGAGTTGCCGCATACAAGAAGGCATTCCCTAACGGCACCAATCCGCCAATGAAGGCAGCAACCTTCGGACCGTCCACGTCGAAGGCTGCACATGATGCCGGACTCGACGTGCTCGTAGAGGCACCGTCAGCCAAATATCCTTCTATGACAAGCGCACTGCGTCGCTTCCTTATAGACCAGGAAGATTAATGCCGTAATAATACGACATCCCGGAAAATGGCACAAGAAAGAAGAAATACCCTATGCAAGGAAGAGAGGCTCCATGGGCGCAATGCCGTGGAAAATCTTTTCAAGAAAGCGGGAAGCCGTTCGATGGTATCCTTTCCGCTTCGGGTAGTCTATGCCATAAGCGAAGCTGAAGAAGACAGGGACGTCAAGGTAAGAATGCTTGTCAGTGTGCCCAAGAAACATTTCAAGCGAGCCGTAAAGCGCAACCGTGTGAAAAGACAAGTGCGCGAGGCATACCGCAAGAACAAGCATAGCCTTTGCGACAGCATTGCCGCCATGCCGTTAGCATGCCTCGACATGGCATTCGTCTGGCTCGACGACGAGCTTCATTCCAGTGCAGAAGTGGAAAAACGCGTAGTCAAGCTATTGCAGAGAATAGAAGAGCGGATAAACCGCGGCGGAGACGCTACAGCGGCAGAACGCCAGTAACACCATGGGGAGTATTCTTAAAAAGATATCGAGAATTCTTTCGTGGCTGCTCTGTATTCCAATCCTGTTCTATCAGAGATGCATCTCGCCATTCACTCCGCCGTCGTGCCGGTTTACCCCTACATGCTCGGAATACGCCCGGCAGGCAATAACGAAACACGGACCGCTAAAAGGACTCTACTTGGCAATAAAAAGACTGCTGAGATGCCATCCGTGGGGAGGTAGCGGATACGACCCCGTGCCGTAGTGGAAAAACGGCAAGAAGGGGCATAAAAATAAAAATTAAACAACTAAACGATATGAAAAAGAACTTTGTTGAAGAACTGAAATGGCGCGGAATGCTGGCACAGATAATGCCAGGCGCCGAAGAGCTGCTCCAAAAAGAGATGGTTACGGCATATCTTGGCACAGACCCTACTGCCGACTCTCTGCACATCGGACACCTCTGCGGTATCATGATGTTGCGCCACTTGCAGCGTTGCGGTCATAAGCCTATCATTCTCGTGGGCGGCGCAACAGGTATGATTGGCGATCCTTCGGGCAAAAGCCAGGAGCGCAACCTACTCGACGACAAGACTCTATACCATAACCAGGAGGCCATAAAAAAGCAGGTAAGCAAGTTCCTCGATTTCGAGGGAACGGAGCCAAACAAAGCGGAGATGGTAAACAACTACGACTGGATGAAGAACTTTACGTTCCTCGACTTTGCCCGTGAAGTAGGAAAGCACATCACAGTAAATTACATGATGGCAAAGGAAAGCGTGCAGCAGAGACTTAACGGTACGGCACGCGACGGACTCTCGTTCACGGAGTTCACTTACCAGCTGCTCCAGGGCTACGACTTCCTCTATCTCTATCAGCACTACAACTGCAAGATGCAGCTTGGCGGCAACGACCAGTGGGGCAACATGACCACGGGTACGGAACTTATCCGCCGCACGCTGGGAAATGATGTAGAGACATACGCCCTAACATGTCCGCTGATAACAAAGGCAGACGGAAAGAAATTCGGAAAGACCGAGAGTGGAAACATCTGGCTCGACCCGAAGCGCACCTCTCCATACAAGTTCTACCAGTTCTGGCTGAATGTCAGCGACGACGATGCTGAGCGCTATATAAAGATATTCACAAGTCTCGACAAGGAGACCATAGACGCCCTCATAGAGGAGCACAAGCAGGATCCGGGACGACGCATCTTACAGAAGCGTCTTGCCGAGGAGACAACCGTTCTCGTGCATTCCCGCGAGGCTCTCGACTCTGCAATCGAGGCATCAAGCATCCTCTTCGGAAAGTCAACCAAAGACTCGCTCCTGAAGCTCGACGAGCAGACCTTCCTTGATATCTTCGAGGGCGTACCGCAGTTTGAGGTTAGCAAGGACGTGCTCGGACAGCCAGCAGTAGAAATCTTCACACAGGCTGCTCCGGTATTCGCCAGCAAGGGTGAGATGCGCAAGCTCGTTCAGGGAGGCGGAGTATCGCTCAACAAGGAAAAGCTTACGGCATTCGACCGTGTGGTGACTGCCGAAGACCTAATCGACGGCAAGTATCTGCTTGTTCAGCGCGGCAAGAAGAATTATTATTTGCTTATAGTAAAATAAGGCTCATCAAGAGTTCAAATCATAACAAAACGGTTTAAATTTCAGAATAAGGCGGCAATTAATACTTGCTGCCTTATTTTTTCTTGATAAAATTTGGTGATAGACTAAAAAAGTCTTATCTTTGCATAGCCTTAATAATCAGTTGGACATGTTCCAAGATAGAATTTTAATTATTGTCCTATGGTGTAATGGTAGCACTACAGTTTTTGGTTCTGTCAGTGGTGGTTCGAATCCGCCTGGGACAACAGAGGCGGCAGGCGAAGTGATTCGGTTGCCGCTTTTGTTGTATATATACGGTGTCAAAAAAGTGCAGCTATTCTGCACCAAAAGTGTTTGATAGAAATACCGATGGCGTTTGATAGAAACGCCCAGACAGTTTGATAGAAACGCCCGGACCGTTTGATAGATACGCTCGAAAGAGTTCAATATATTAAATGCAGATAACCCCATTTTTATTAGTATTTACCCCAGTTCGGGATAA
>DCBP01000025.1 GCA_002314055.1 Prevotella sp. UBA1104 | reverse complement strand
TTTAACGGAAGAACCTTTTTTTATCAGCATTGTGGCAATATTTACTACGCTGAAAACAGATGATATTATATAAAACGGATATAATGCCACGGCAGTCATGTTTGTTGTTACTTCATCTCCTTTCTTGCCGTTAAACCAGATTAAAGGAAGCAGAGTCATAATACATATAATGTATGCCGGAATACGAAACCTGTAGATAAATGCTACCATGTCTTTCCCATGTATACTGAAGTATGCTCCGAAAGAAAACCAAAAGAATGCATTTGCAGAAAAGCCTGGAGCTTGAAACCAAAAGCCTGTAATATAGCATGCTGCAAGTACAAACAATGGTATGGCTTTGAATTTCTTTATGAGATAATATATGATAGGTGTAAACAGAACGACGTCTATCAAATCACGTATAAACCAAAGTGGAACGAGAATCGGAGCAGTGCCGGGGGAAGACCAGCCAAGAAGATTCTTTACGTTAAATCCCCATTTAGAGCTATCCCAAAATATGTGTATTCCACCGATATCTACAAGATACTGCCATAATCCGGATACAGGCTTTCCTTTGATTATGACACCTGCGATTTTCCTTATTTCAGTTTGCATCACGAATAATATAATCCATGAGATGTATGGAATAAAGAGTGAATGAAATCTTTTTCTCAGTTTATTCTTGTATATACTGAAATCAAAATCCTTTATTTTATAGAAGAAAAGGAATCCTGAGAACATGAAAAAAACTGGAACGGCAAAGTGGGTTCCTATATTGGAAAGTGTTATTCTGATGAAATCATAAATCGATTCCATGCAGAATGGCTTCTCGTGCAGAGTGTCGAGATTAATCTGTTTGCTACCAAAGCTGTGGATGAATACTACAGCGATGGCCAGCGGAAAACGGAGCCAGTCGATAACCAACGACTGAAGGTTACTGTCGTTAGGATAGCATTTGCCGTCCTTAAAGAAAAATGATTCTTGTTTCATGTGCGTTTGATTGATTTTGCATTGCTATCAAACGCATGTAAGAGGCGAAAAGAAAGAGGTGTGAGCTTTCTTATCGCGTCTTGCTTAGAGGTGAGCCTAGGAAATGGAAACCTCTGTGAACTATATAAGACACACTCACACCTCCGTAGAGGAATGAGCATTGCTCTTATCTATAGTTCACAAGGTACCCATTACACACAGGTATACCTTAACTGATTATTCCGTCATATTTATTTCCAAACAGTTTCCTAGGCTCTTGGCAAAACGCGAAATAATAGCTAATGCTTAATAAATAATGTATGTGCTTTTTATAAGCACTTTTCTTTTTTCTTTTCTCTGTGTTAACTTATTATGTTTTTGCCAATTTTATATTTATTCTGGCATGGCAATTCTCCAAATGCAAAAGTACGTATTTTTTATTTAATCGCAAAATATGATGCGACAAGTTGAATAAAATTGTATATTTATTGTCTTTTCACTTTCTCCTCGCAAACTTGATACATTCGTTGAGAATATCCACATTGGCAATCTTCATAACGGCAAAGTAGAGGGCGGCGGCAATAATGATGCGCAGTGGTAACAGAAGCCAGTAACTCTGCACAAATGAAGTGGCAAGCCACGTCAGTGCCATCACGGCAGCAGCCGACAGCATGAATGGCATAGTGTCGACAAGCACCTCCTGCAGTCGGATACCGATTATCCGATGAGCCTGCCACTGCCAAACACCGAGCCAGAGAATGGAGAATATGGTATAGGCTACGACCATAAAGAAAATACCATAATTACATGAGAGTAGTATCAGGGCTATCTGCAGGATAATCTGCACGATGTTACACCACATGTAGATGTCCGACCGCCCGCTACTGATGGCAAGTTGCTGATACATGGTGTTAAAGGCAAAAAAGGCTCCGCCGATGCACAAGACCTGAAGCATCGGGATACAGTCAGCCCATTTCTCACCTATAGTAAGTAGGATAAACTCGCGGGAGACGAGCGACAAGCCGAAGAGAGCGGGGAAAGAGAAAAATGCCGTGAAGCGCATCAGTTTACGGAACACACGTTTCTCCCGTTCGTTGTCGTCGGTAATCTGTGCCAGTACGGGCTGTGCCACCTGTTCTATCGTTCCCGTAATAGTGCTGTATGCCATGGTGTTCCACTTGTTAGCCTGAGTGAAATTGCCCACGGCAGCCATCGGAAACTTATGTCCGATGATAAAAGTAAGCACATTGCTGTTGATTGTATTGATGATAGAAGTAACGAGAATCTTCACGCTAAACGAGAACATCTTGCGGATAGGCGAGAAGTCGATGTGGAGCGACGGGCGCCATTTGCTGAAAGTAAAATAATAGCGGCAGATGTTCTGCATCAGTACGAAGAGCACCGACTGCCACGCCAAGCTCCAGTAAGCCATGCCATTGCAGGCAAGCGTTATGCCGCAAAGTCCTGATACTACAAGTGATACGAAGCCTGTAATGGTACGCTCCTTTGCCATGATGTTTTTAAACATGTATGCGTTGTGGGCTATTCCGAAGGCTGATATGAAGAAACCGAGGAATACGAAGCGCGAAAGGGTTGTCAGTTCCGGACTGTGGAAATACCAAGCTATCAACGGGGCACAGAAGAAGAGAACGACATATATAGCAGCACTCACGATAACGTTAAACCAGAACACGGCATTATAGTCATTTGCCGTAGGTTGCTTAATATTCGTCAGTCCCTGGGTGAAGCCGCTGCTTTGCAGATTACCGGCAATGAGCGAGAATATTGTGAGCACTCCCACAATACCGTAGTCGCCAGGCGAAAGCTGTTTGGCGAGGACAATGCCGAACACGAGATTCAGAATCTGCATCGTGCCGCTGTTGAGCGCACCCCAGAAGAGTCCCTTTGCCGTTTTTTCCTTTAATGATTCCATTTGTTTATATGTTAATTCTATCTGCCAATATTAAAAATTGCTGCAAATTTACAATTATCGTGGCAAGAGGCGAAATAAAAGTGTGTTTTATTTAATTTATTTGCTATTGTCTTCGATTTGCACTACCTTTTAATAAGGTAGGCTGCATCTCAACAATACAAATAAATAAATTTATTTGCTATTGTCTTCGATTTGCACTACCTTTGTCCGAAGATATGGATATAAAAAACATAAAGAAAGAATGGAATGCCACAATACTTGACATATTGAAGGCGTTCATGCAGATTTGCAAGGAGAATAATCTCGAATATTATTGTTGTGCTGGCACGGCAATAGGAGCAGTGCGCCATCATGGTATTATTCCTTGGGATGATGATATAGATGTCATTATGCCACGTCCCGACTACGACCGCTTGCTCGAACTTGCCAAGAAAAAGGATTTTGGCAATTACGAGATTATCACTCCATACAGCGATGATACTTATCCTCTGTATTTCTCGAAGATTGCAAACAAGAATACTACTTTGATTGAAGACCGCCATATCCCCTGTGTTATTGGTCTTTATGTGGATATCTTTCCGCTCGATGCTACTGACGACGATGTGGAAAAGGCATGGCAGCTGAAAGATAAATACACCAAGATTATCAACAGACTTAATGCTGTTTCTACGCATAACTCCTTTGGAGAGTATATTTCGTTGCTCGGTAACAGAAAGGAATGGGGACGCTTCGCAATAAAAACTGCCGCTTTCTTCTTCCGTAAGGCGATACGCCACCGCCTGATAAGGCAAATGGACAGACTGAGTCATTTTTACGACTATGAAAAGGCGGAGAACGTGCAAGTGTATACAGGCTCTTACGGACACCGCGAGGTATTCCCGAAGGCATGGCTCGGAAAGGGAAAGACGTTCCCGTTTGAGGATACAGAAGTACTTCTGCCTGAGAACTACGATGAATATTTGCGACATTTCTTTAATGACTATATGCAGTTCCCGCCGGTGGAGCAGCGCATAGAGAAGCACAACCGTGCATATCTGAATATCCATAAGAAAGAAACGAGAAAAGAGATAAAAGGAAAAGTGGACTTCAAATTATAAACTATGAATTATGCTCTTATTATAGCCGGAGGCTCCGGCAACAGGATGGGACAGGATATCCCGAAACAGTTTATGCATGTAGACAACTGTCCGATTATCATCCATACGATGCTTGCCTTTCAGCGACATCCGGATATCGACGGTATCGCCGTGGTTTGTCTCGACGGATGGCAGACCGTGTTGCAGTCGTATGCCAACCAATTTTCGGTTACTAAACTGAAATGGATTTTTAATGGCGGAAGCAACGGACAGGAGTCGATACACAATGGAATATACGGATTGAAGGAGGCTGGAATCGGCGATGACGACCTCGTGCTCGTTCATGATGCCGTAAGACCGCTGCTGTCGCAGGATATAATATCTTCGAATATTGCTATATGCAAAAAATATGGATATGCCATAACGGGAATAAAATGCCGCGAGGCTATACTCGAGAGCGACGACGGCTTCTCGTCTACGGCAAGTATTCCGCGCGACAAACTTATCCGTACGCAGACTCCGCAGACTTTCCGTCTCAGTAATCTTATTGCCGCTCATGAGGAGGCAAAGAAAAGGGGGATAACAAACTCTGTGGCTTCGTGTACGCTGATGGCTGAACTCGGAGGCAGAGAGATGCATATCGTACCGGGTTCGGAGAAGAATATCAAGGTTACTACCGTTGAAGATCTGGAGATTCTCAAGGCTCTTATGCATGTTGAAAAGGAGTCTTGGCTAAAATAATCATATTATAAGATGACAAGATACTATGCTGATATACTTGATGCCGCTGCTTGTGCGCTGCCGTGGGAAAAACTTGCCGGATGCAATATCCTGGTAACCGGAGCTACAGGACTGATAGGGGCATGCCTCGTGGAAATTCTCATGAGCCGCGAGCATGACTATAATATATATGCTGCCGGAAGGAATGAAGAGCGTGCGAGAAAGCGGTTTCGTAAATATTCCGATAATCCGACATTCCATTTCATAAGCTATGATGTTTGCAGCGAACTTCATTCTGATGTGAATTTCCATTATATCATCCATGCGGCAAGCAATGCCAGTCCGGTATTTTTCCGGAATAATCCAGTGGAGGTGATGAAGGCAAATGTTTATGGAGTGGCTAATCTTATGGAATATGGCAGACAACACAACATGCGTCGCTTCCTCTATGTATCGACTGGCGAGATATACGGTGAGGGGAATCAGGTATATTCAGAGAAAGACTGTGGCTACCTTGACTGTACTTCGCCGAGGGCGTGCTATCCGTCGTCGAAGCGGGCTGCCGAAACACTCTGTGTTTCTTATGTTGAAGAGTATGGAGTGGATGCCGTAATAGCAAGACCCTGCCATACCTATGGTCCGCATTTCACGGAGAGCGACAATCGCGTTTTCTGTCAGTTCGTGCGCAATGTCCTGCATGGCGAGGATATAGAGATGAAGAGCGATGGCAGTCAGATGCGCTCATGGTGTTATGTCGTGGATTGTTCGCTTGCGCTGTTGTATATCTTGCTGAAAGGTGAGAACGGGAATGCCTATAATGTTGCCGACCCTACATCCGTGTTCACTATCCGTCAGCTTGCTGAGGCTATAGCCTATGCAGAGGGTAGGAGAGTAGTGTTTTCCAATCCGTCGGATGCAGAGCGCAAGGCATTTACGAATATCAGTCATGCCGTTTTCGACACGACGAAGCTGCAGGCATTAGGCTGGAG
Organism: Prevotella sp. UBA1104; assembly: GCA_002314055.1. Classification (GTDB taxonomy): domain Bacteria; phylum Bacteroidota; class Bacteroidia; order Bacteroidales; family Bacteroidaceae; genus Prevotella. Next base: position 9,211 of record DCBP01000025.1, on the reverse strand, counting down.
CGTATCTGGCGAGTGGAAGGACAAGCTCGCCGCAATGGTTGAGGAAGAGAGATGCACGTCAACGAAATAGTCCGCATCCCCCAACCCGGGGAATGCGGACCACCACTGATTCTAAATAATAATAACTATCAAAAACCAATCTGCTTAATGTGATGTGTTGGCTTATAATGTAAGCCTTGAGTAGCTTTGTGTCTTTATTTCAAGTCAATTGTTTTAATGTTAATAGGTTATCGCTTTTTCCCTTGGTTCCTGTCATGGCGTTGCTTTAGCCTTTTCATTATCTTTCTCTCTTTGTCGTACATCTGTTCAATCTGTTTTTGCGTCATGAACTTGCTGAACTCCTTGTAGTATTTGTTTCGGATGTCGAGCACTTTCTGACTTTGTTCGAAACGGCGTTGCATGTTCTGTGCTGCCTGTTCCTCAGTTTCGCTGCCAGCTTTGTTGTTTTTCTTGCGTTTCGGGGCAATAGACCACAGCTCCTTCTTGTAGCTGACGTATGTGCTTATGAATTTACTGTACGTCTTATCGTCGAAGGCAAGGTCAGCGGCAATGTGCTTAGCCTGTGTCTCTATCATCTGTTCCCTTGAGAGGCGTTGTTTACCGGTGTCTTGTGCGCTGGACGAGACTGTAGACAACATAAATGCCAATGCAAGCAAGATAAGTTTTACTGTTTTCATCTTTTTAATCCTTTCTTTAATTTTGTGTGAGGTAATATTGTATTAAATTAATAGCTGTTGCTATCTTCAATATAGGCAAAGGAGTCGTTTTCGTAAGTGTCAATCATGAAACTCTGGTCGTCGTGGCTCAAATTGTCGAAAGCCCTGTCAATGTCGGCATAGCTGTTTTGTTGCTTCGCAGGCATTGTGTTGTAGCATACGATGAATAATGTTGCCACGGCTGCCGCCGCTACAAGGTTGCGGAACAGACTGTATACTCGTGGAATTTCAAGTCTTGTTTTTTTCTTTTCCTCATCGTTTTGTATCTCCTCGATGACAGAATTTTCCAGTTCCTGCAGAAAGTTCTCCGGCATGCGGTATGGCATCCTTTTGCCTATAGATTTAAAATCGAAATTCTTTTCCATATCCGTTGTCAATAGTTAGAGTTCATAAATTTTATTATCTTCTCCTTGGCTATGTGGTAGTTCACCTTTGCTGTTGACACTGTCGTGTTCAATGCATTGGCAATCTGCGAGTAGTCCATTTCGTCGTAATAGCGCATGTTGAACGTGGCTTGTTGTTTTGGCGGTAGCGACAGTATTGCTTTTTGCAGCTTAACAGCCTCCAGGTCGGAATAGTCAATATATGCCGTGTCTGCGATATCCGTATTGTGCTCGTCGATATCCTCCTGCAGTTTGCGTGGCTCCTTATTCTTTTCAATCATGTTAAGTGCCACATTCGTGGCGATACGGTATATCCATGACCGTAAGGCTGTGGAGTCTTTCAGCGACCGTAAGGATCGGAACACCTTTATGAATGTTTCCTGCGTAGCGTCCTGTGCATCGTCGTGGCTTACGAGCATTCGCCTTTCATGCCAATAGACGTTTTCGCCGTATTTATCCATCAGCGTGCGGATTCCCTTTTCCGGGGAGTTGAGCATGAGGGCATATATGTCGTTGTCATCTATCTGCATGTTGTCGAGTTCTTTATATTTTTAGTGTATAGTATCTTTTTCCCTTTATATCCACGGGGGTAATGTATTTGTCGCAGAATGTTTCAAGTTCTGCCTCTGCAACTTTCTTTTTCAGTCCCGTGATTTCCGAGTACTCTTTAGCTGTTATGAATCTGTTTTTTTTGAGAAAGGCAATCATCATTGTGCAGCGATCCTTTTTGTAAACTTGTTGTTAATGTTGTAGTCTACGCATACTCGCGGTCTGGTAAAAACCGTAGTGTTAGTATGGATTACTCTTCCCGGAACATATGCCCTGTAGTGATGGAATCTCTGTGCACTTGCAATAGTACATATCGCTGTTAACATTACAGCAATGTATGTTCTGCTTATAGAAGTTGTCATAATCAAATCCTTTCTTTTTTAAGTTCTGTTTCTTTTAGAACGTTCTATCTATAAGACAAGAGATTCGGGCATAGGTTTAATGTGTAGTGTATTTTTCTTTGTATTAGTTTAAAAGTCGTGTTGTCTATATACCTTATTATATATATTGTTATAATTATGTAATAGATATCACATGTTTAAAAGATATGGTGTTGTTTCTTTATATACCAGATGCCTGGTGGAGCATTTCCATGTTGTCGTCCCAAAGTTCGCGAAGGCTGTCGAGGTCGCCTTCTTCAGCGAAATCGGTTATTGCGAGCATGCAGTCGTTGGTAATTTCTCCAATTTCGATTTTCATCTCGCAATAGGCTGCATCGTCATCATCGTCGTCCCATTTAAAGCGTATAAGTCGGTCTTTCTCTTCCTTAATGATGGTTGCAGTCTTTTCGTCTTTATTCATGTATGACGTTCCCCAAGTGAATTTCAGCTTGTTGCCGTTGCGCTCCACTTCATCGGCAAACCACCGTTCCAGTCCGCCGGCTTCGCTGATAAGAGGCCAAATCACGGTAGGTGAATTGGCATTCAGTTCATATTCCAGAAGGATACGTTTTTTGTTTGTGCTCATTGTTGTTCTCGCATTAGTATGTTTGTCTTGTTGCTCCCAACAGTTTTGTTGCTGAGATGCAGCTTATCTTAGTATAAGGTAATCTGCATTTTGGAATAGGAAATAAATGTATTTATTTTTTTATTCCCTTGAATCACATTATCTGTTGCAAAGATAAAGCAATTTATGCGTATTTCAAAACGAAAGTTGTTAAGACTTTATTTTTTTATATATATAAGTTAAATTATGAAGAAGAAAAAGGGGATGCCGAATGACATCCCCTCCTTACAAACGAATCATTAACCAACATAATTGCAGAATGTTACCATTCTATCGCAATATCTTTATAGAGTGTCCAGATAGGCGGACTACATATATTCCCGGCTTGTTCAGCGGTAGTGTTGCTTGACCGTTGCTGTCGATAACAGCCGTGCTGCATGTGCGTCCGTCAACAGAATAAACTTTTACTATATCGCCGCATTTGCCTTTGCATGAAAGTATACCGTTAGGACTTATAACTACCTGTCCGTCGGTCAATGCAAGTTTGCCGATAGAAGCAGGGTCGCCAAGTTCCACATACTGTTCTGCTGACCACAGCGTGTGGCTGTCGTCCTTTGCCACAGCCATTATCTTATAGTAGTAACCAGTCTCGTCAGCCGACAAGTTTTCAATCTTGCAAGAAGTAACGTTTCCGATGTTAGCAGCGTCAAATCCTTCAACAGTCTTACGCTCTACGCCGCCAACCATAATCTCGATGTCGTCGATGGCGAGGTTTGCACCGTCAGACTGCAGATATGTGAAACGTATCTGGCGTGTTCCTTCCGGGATATTATCCACGTTATAAGTCTTTCCGTCGGTAGACAGGTTCTTCAACTTTTCAATTGTAGTCCATTCACCATTGATGAGTCCGTCAATAACGATAGTGCTTTCCGGCTTATATCCAGCCAGTCTTGCCCAGAACGAAAGAGAAAGCACGTCGTGTTCATACTGCGAAGTAGTGATTGTAGCCCCGTCTTTGTCGAGCTTTGCTGATGGCGAAGCCTTGCCACACCAGTATGGGTCGGTGTATCGGGTAACCTTCAGCGAATAGTCCCAACCGATAGGAACGCGGAATATAAGAGAACCGAAATCACAAACATCGGCTTTCGGTGCCACTTCGTATGCTCCCTCAACAGTAAGCAGGTAGTGGTCTGCACCTTCCACCGGCTTCCAGCAAGCGGTGAAAGAATTTTTGTCAATATCAGCAGCCGGCAAAACCTCAGGAGTCATATATGGGAAAGTCATGACAGCCGTTTTTACGTTGACAGTGGCAGGTTCCGAGATGCGTGTTCCGGATATAGCAGTAACCTCAGCCGTATATTCCGTTTCGGCATCAAGTCCGCTGATTTCCACAGACGTTGTCTTTGCCGGATATTTAGCCGATTCAAATCCTTCTACAAACTTCTTCTCCGTTCCTTCGGTCCTGTATACGCTAACCGTATATTCCTTGGCTCGTTCCACAGGTTGCCAGCTGAGCTGCATGGAGATAGGTGTAACTTCTGATCCCTTCAACTCCGTCGGTGCAGGCAGAACGAAATTTCCACCGTCTACATCAAAGTATATATTGCCGTCAGACTCCATGATGCCGGTAATTGGCAGACCGGGGTCTTTCTTATACCAGTCGATAAACGCCGGAGTGGTATTGGCGGTAAATTCAGTCTTGTCGAGAGCTCCAGGCCATGCAGCGCCCTGTGCCGACTTGCCAGCTCCGTTTGCCTCGACGAGGTCAACAAACTGGTGGTCAGGATCGTTGTTCACGGTATTGCCGTCGAATACCGATGCCATATAATCGATATGCCATATCAGCATGCCGTGGCCCGGAAGGTAAGCATCCCATGAAGTCTGCTGCCTGTTTTCAAACAAGAAGAACTCATTGTCTCTTGATGTTCCTATTATGGCAGCCTTGTTAGATTTCTTCAGGTCTTCAAGCTTCACGGATGTAGCCTCAGTAATCGTCTGCAAGTCAAGCCAACCCATAGCATTTCGCTCATATGCCGAATAAGTAGGCGGAGTGCGAGAGTCATTATTGTATGGTCCGTAGTCCATCACCGACCATTCTCCCGGAGTATAGTTGCCGCCAGACACAGTGTTGTAAAGGTCTGGCAGTCCCATGATATGCGAAAACTCGTGGCAGAACGTACCTATACCGTCGGGCTTGGTGCCTTGCAGCTCACAGGTGCAGGCATAGTGGTCGACGAGCACGCCGTCGACACTAAAAGACTTTCCGGCCTGTTCCAGATTCCATGCATGAGGCCATACCGTGTCGGCGGAACCTCCGGAAGCCTCGCCCTTGCCGGCATAGAACAGGAAAACATTGTCGAGAATACCGTCTTTGTCGCGGTCGTACTGACTGAAGTCAACGGTTGGGTCCAGCTGTTTGACAGCTTCGATAACCATCTCTTCTGGCTGACGGTCGTGGCCAGACAAACCATTGCCTCCGTAATAAGAGCGGTTGTTTGATAAAGTTACAGGACCGTAAACGTCGCATGTCAAGTCAAACTGTCCGTTAGATGCATCCAGAAAATACTGTCTTGCACATCCTGTAGCACCATATTCGCTAAATCCGTCCTTGTTGAGCATATCGGTGAAATACTGTTTCGGATTGTCAATCTTGAACTTCACGTCCTTATATTCCACTAAAATCACCAAGGCTTTCTGTTCCCCCTTTGTCGGGAAAGTAGTAGAGAATTTACCGAGTCCAACGTGTGAGTCAGCGTTGCGACGCCCGCTATTCAGAGCTTTTGCGCGAAGAGCCGACACCACATCGCTTGTTTTAGTCCCGGCGATAGTTGCCTTCAGTTCAGCCGAGCGCATAGAAGCGTCGCATGCCAGGTATTTCGTTTTCTGTAGTTTTCCGTTTTCAACAGTCGCAAAATAGAGTGCGCCGTCGGCATCTTCCATCAGCGGCATGTTGTCGGCAGTAAGATAATAATGGAAATTCTCGTCGCCGTGTAGGGTGACATTAACCATTGAGCCGTCGGGCTGCTTGTATTGTCTCACTCCACGCTTTGCAGGTACGGCTCCCGCTTCAAGTGTGGCGAAAGAGAATGCTGCCAACAGTGCAGCGGAGAATAACTTATTCATAGTATGCTATTTAATTGTTATTTTACTAATGTTTTTTCCTTGTTTGCGGATGTAAATGCCGGATGTAGGATTCTTTACCTTCATGCCCGACAAGTTGTAGTATTCCACCTTTCCGCCCATGTCGGCACCAATTTGTTCAATACCCGTGGAAGAGGTGTCAAGCCATGCCCCGTAAGTTACTCGTCTGTCGTCTTCCCACGAACCGTAATAATCGTTGCCTTCCTGAAGTTTATAGGTAGAGTGGATGTAAGTGGCAGGATATCCAGTAGCAGGGTCGTTCTCCACGGTACCCTTCTCCCAGGAGTTGATGATAGTATGACCGTAGTAAGTCTGGTTCTGCATCTCAAGCAGATTGCCGTAGTCGTCATACGTGTATAGAATCTGGTTTATAGACTGAACGGGATATGCTCCTGCCGCTGTGAGATCCTGGTCGAACACCGTCTTCGAGTAGCTGCCCTTGTCGCCAAAGTCCTTATAACTCGTTACGGATTTTGTCGGGAACATGGTGAGGTAGTTGTATTCGTAGGTCATCACGTAGTCGTAGTCCTCCTCCGGATATTCCACCGTCATAGTAATGTCGCTCTGACTCGTCATGTTCACTTTTGCAGACGTAATAAGGTTACTGCCCGACATTATCTCGTCTACATAGGCAATCTGTCCGTTTGTCTGCTGCCATGTGCAGTCGGCATAAGCCTCGTTCACGGCAAGCTCTATCGGGTCAGCGGCAGACTTCTGTGTCGCTACCGACTGAGTGAGGGTCTGTGGCTTTCCGTCGCTGTTGTATGTCGTTTCAAGTTGCTGCACTTCGAGCCATCCGTTATTGTACCAAGTGAAAGAGTGTACAGCCGTGATGTTTCCTGCACCGTCCCTCTCTATCACCTGCTTGTAGCTATCCTCGTTCATCGCTTTGCTACCGTCGGAACTGATATCGTAGGCTTCTTGTGATACAACGACATCGGGGCGCACCGCGTCGTATTCAATCTTTGCTGTATACACCAGCTGCATTTTGTTCAAGTCGAATCCGCCCTTCACGTCTACTTGTGTAGGTCGCCCGCTGTCGTCGTAAGTGTATTCAGCAAGAGAATAAGTATAATATTGCGTCTGCGATAGGTCAAGATTCTCAGCCAGTTCACTCAGCGTGCGTCCTTGTTTGTCGTATGTGAATGTATATTTTGCATAGTCCTTCCATGCCTCGCCGTCGCGGTTTGCCTTTATTGCATAGCCCGGCTTCATAATAGAAGAGCCAGCAACCCCTTTCATTTTAAGGGCAGGCAGTATTGACTTGCCCTGCTTTGGGGCTTTTAGTCTATTGCCGGTATTTGCCGGTAATTTCTTTATATACGGATTGGCGAGATATTCAGCCAAACCTCTGTTTTGTGCCGATGCCGAAGAAAAGCCGGCAACAGCCACCAATAATGCTGGAATGATATTTCTCATAGCCATTTTTGTTAAAAAAGGCGGAAATATTCCGTCAAGAAATCTTTCCGCCTCAACATTAATTATGATCAATTACTTTACAAGCTGTTTCTTTACATTGCCGTTCTTGTATCTAACAATCTTCAGTCCCTTTGCATTTGTAGAAACTCGGCGTCCGTTCAGGTCGTAAACACCAGAGATTTCGTTATCAGCATCGTCAGAGATGTTCTTGATACCTGTAGCAGGATCCTCATCGCCGCAAGTGTTGATAAGCTCAGGCTTGCCAGTCCAGTTACCTGTGAAGTTGTGTCCGGCACCATCGTTGAGTTTGAACTCGATAGTATAAGTCTCGCCATCCTCATGCTGAGTGATGTTCAAGTCGCCTCCGTAGGCCGGAGCGTTTACCTGAGGCTGACCCTCGGCATTGAAGTTAGTCAAAGCCCAGGTGCCCTTCAGCTGACCTTCAGCATTCACGCCGCCCTTGATATACTCACCCTTCCATGGAGTGCGGCTTGGCGATGCGGTATAAGTGTCGGTTGCGATACCGTCGAAGAATGTTTCAGCTTTAGTACAGATATAGGAAATGAAACCGTCGTCCTTGCCTTCTGCCGGAAGCAGAGTGATATACCAGTTGCGCACGTCGCCCATGTTCTCGTAGTCGCCGATGCACTCAAATTGTGCTGTTGCACCTTCAAGGTCGAGAGTCTTGTCCTCAGTGAAGTCTGTCAAAGGAATACCGGCTACAGTGAGTTTGCCTTCGTATGTGAACTTGATAGAATATCCATAGTCAGTCATGAAGTCTCCTTCAATCTTCTTGTCGTCGCCTTCGCCGCTTACAGTCAGAGTTCCGCTCTTGGCGCAGCCCCATGCAACATACTGGTTGCCGTAGATATACTGCAGGTAGGTTCCAGTAGGATATTTAACTCCGGCAAATTCAACCAGTTCGCCGGATGTTAGTGTGAAGGCGTCGCCTGCAGTTTCAGAGATGTTGTAAACGCCGTTAGGGAATGTCTTAGCCTGTGGAGCGTAAACGTCGAGATACATTTCGCGTGCCGGCAGACGGTCGTAGTCGAAGTCGCCGTCTTCATTTTCGGTCATATCAGTAAGATAGAGGCGCAGTTTCATCACGCCGTCGGTAAGCGACTTATATTTGCAAGTATAGCCGTTGCATACAAAGTTCTGGTCTTTCTCCAGGTCTTCGCTGCCCTGGCTCAGGTCGTTGTAAACGATAAAGCGTGAATCGTAGGTTACGTGGTGTGTCTTGTCAATCTCGTCGGTAAGAGTAATATCATATTTATAATATGTATTGCCGTCCTTCTCGTATGTAGAGATAATGAGCTTACCGTCCTTTATGCTTCGGTCAATCTCGTAGTTGCCGTTTCCGTCGCGCTGGTAGATATGAGCATTGTCCAGCAATACGTTATCGCCTATTTCCTTAGAGAATGTGTATGTTCCAGGCTGTGGGTTAGGGTTGTATTCGTCCGTAGGAGCAGCACCGAAGAATTCGAGAGCGTACACCGTACTGCTCTTTGCCGGGTATCCCTCGCTGTTCAAGTCCTTGTCGCCAAGCACAAGGTAGTAGGCATTAAGTGTGTGGCTGCCGTTGCTGAGGCGAGTGCCATACCAATCAGCCTGACAAAGTACGGTGGCATTGAACTCATAGTCGTACGTTGTTGTTTCTTCTGCTTTGGCAGTGCTTGTGCCAAAGACCACTGCCATTAGAAGCAGCATGAAAGTAGCAAAATGTTTCATACTCGTTAGTTTTTAGTATTAATAATGTTATTGTTCAGATAAAGAATGACGGATTACAATAATGCAGAACAAAGAGTGCTTGTACTTACATTTTGAAGTTGTTTGTCTGTTCTTGACTGCACGCTGCAAAATTACTCTTTGTGGCAAATACCACAATGAAAAACTGCTTTATGCTTGTTCAAAAACAAGTATTTGAACGAAAAACAGGCAAAATGTACGTAAAAACGTTGTTTTACGTGTCAAAAGGACATGCATTATGAGAAATATATATTATCAGAAGTTCCTTCTTTGGTGCTTTTTTAGACGAAAATAACGCCTAAAAAAGCA